>NZ_JBYCKP010000305.1:0-7781 GCF_057473445.1 Acidithiobacillus sp. TH-A36
ATTACCTATTATCTGGATCGTCCGGATTGTCTGGCCAAATTTACGGTGACTTTACACGCTTCCCGAAAAACCTGTCCGGTGTTGCTGGCCAATGGGAACTGCATTGCCCAGGGGGATGAAGGCAACGATTGGCATTGGGCGCGTTGGGAAGATCCTTATCCCAAGCCCGCTTACTTATTTGCGATGGTGGCCGGTGATCTGGCCGTACAGCGCGATGTTTTTGTTACACAATCCGGACGGTCGGTGACGCTGGAAATTTATGTGGCTGAACGGGACCTGGGAGCCTGCGACCAGGCCATGGAAAGCCTGAAGCGGGCCATGCGCTGGGATGAAGAGGTTTACGGGCGGGAATATGATCTGGATCGTTACATGATTGTGGCGACCGACAGCTTCAATATGGGGGCCATGGAAAACAAGGGCCTCAATATTTTCAACTCCAAATATGTGCTGGCCAGCCCTGAAACCGCCACCGATACGGATTATCAGGGCGTTGAATCGGTCATTGCTCATGAATACTTTCATAACTGGACGGGTAATCGGGTGACCTTGCGGGACTGGTTTCAACTGAGCCTCAAAGAAGGTTTGACGGTATTTCGTGATCAGGAATTCAGTGCAGTTATGAATTCGCGCGGGGTGCAACGGATTGGCGATGTGCGACGTCTGCGTGCGGCCCAGTTTCCTGAAGATGCTGGCCCGCTGGCGCATCCGGTGCGTCCCGATGCCTATTCGGAAATCAACAATTTTTACACGGCGACGGTGTATGAAAAGGGTGCGGAACTGGTGCGCATGATCCATACCCTGCTCGGCAAGGAAGGTTTTCGGCGGGGGACAGATCTGTATTTTGAACGACATGATGGTCATGCGGTCACCATCGAAGATTTTGTGGAGGCCATGGAAGATGCCAACCACTATGATCTTTCCAGTTTTCGGCGCTGGTACTCCCAGGCTGGAACACCACAAGTAAAGGCCGAGGGAAGTTATGATCCCGCGAGTCGTTCCTACACGCTGACCCTACAGCAGTCCACCCCCGCCACGCCCGGACAGTCAAACAAGGAGCCGGTACCTGTTCCGGTGCGCATGGCTTTGCTCAACACCCAGGGAGAAAAAGCGGTTCTGGATAAAACAGGCGCAACCGAAAAGGTGATTTTACTGGAGCAGGCCAGTCAAAGCTGGACTTTTGAGGACTTGCCCGATCCGGTGATCCCGTCCCTGTTGCGGGGTTTTTCTGCCCCGGTGCGCCTGGATATTGCTCTCGATGATCAGGCTCGCAGTTTTTTGGCCGGTGTGGATGATGATCCTTTCAATCGCTGGGAAAGCACCCAGGAGTTAGCCCTGAAATCTTTGCTGGAAGGGATGGAAAATCATAAGAAACTCGAGGCGTTGCCTGCGGCCTTGGCGCAGGCGCTGTCTGCCACACTGAAACAAAGCCAGATGGACCCGGCTTTTCGCGCGGAGTTGTTGACTTTGCCCAGCGAGGATTATATCGGTGAACAGATGGCGGTCATTGCGGTGGATGCCATTCATCAAGCGCGGGAGACCCTGCTCGATAAAATTGGCGCACATTTTCATGATGAATGGTTAGGATTGTATCAGGATCTTGCGGGCGCTTATGAGCGGGATGGGGCTTCCATTGGTCGTCGCCGTCTTCGTAATATGGCCTTGAGTTATCTGATTCATAGTGATCACAGTCGTCATGAGGACATGACCCTGCATGCGCGTCAGCAATATGTGCAGGCCGATAACATGACAGACCGTCTGGCGGCTTTTCAGTTGCTGGTGCAGCATCCCAAACATGATGCCGAAGACATCCTTCTGGATTTTTACCAGAAATGGCAGGATTATCCGCTGGTGATCGACAAATGGTTCGCCATTCAGGCCATGGCACCGCGCCCCGATACCTTGCGCCAGGTGCAGCATCTTTTGGTGCATCCGGCCTTTGACTGGAAAGTGCCCAATCGGGTGCGGGCGGTGTTGGGGGCTTTTTCCATGAATCCGACCTTATTTCATGCGGCTGATGGTTCAGGTTATGCTTTTTTTGCCGAGCAAATCCGTCGGCTGGATGATATCAACCCGCAAACTGCTGCCCGTCTGGCCACACCTCTCAGTCGTTGGCAGCGCTATGACAAGGTCCGCCAGCGAGGCATGATGAATGCCCTGCAACTGTTGGCAGCAAAACCGAACCTGTCCCGCGACCTGACCGAGGTCATTCAGCGGTCGTATCCTGCCGCTTAGCTATCCCATGGCCGGGCCGTGGATTCCAGTCTCAACCAGAATTTCTGGAATTTTTTACGCTGTCGGGCCTCGCGGCCCTGCAGGAACCCCAATAACGCACCCGCCTGAAAAGCCACGCCGGCTTTGCGATTGTTGGCCAGGGGATGCAGATATTGGCCTGCCATGTCCGCATCGTGGATTTCTCCGGCAATACCCTGCAACGTCGCCAGTAATTTCAGTAAGGCCTTGCTATCTTTTCCCGGCCATAATGGCGCCAGGGTGATCATCACATATCGGATGTTTTTGATAAGGATGCGCAGGCTGTGTAAGGCTTCGGGATGATCCAGCAGCATTTTGCCGGCAGCCATCAGTTTGCGGTCTTCGCGATGTAATTGGGATTCGCTGAAATCCTGCAGATTTTTGGCGTGGGTCAATGGATGTCGCATTAAACTGGCCCAGAGTTTCAGCAGGATGGCGACCAGTTGCGGTAATTGTTCGGCCTGCTGGGGTGCTTGCGCCGATAAAATATCCTGCAAGGGGGCGGGGTCCAGGGTCATGATCGCGGCAATGTCGGTCCAGTATCCCAGCAGGGCTTCATAATCACGTTTGTGGTTATGCTGGTGAAACCATTCCTGAAGCGCGAGGCGGTAGGGTTGCAATAGATTGTCCGGGTCGAGCACGCGGCAAAAGCGCAAGGTTGATCTGAGGCTGCGCACGCTTTTACGCAGGTCATGAAAACTATCCGCAGAAGTTTTGGCCCAGTGTTTGCGTGTATCGTGAATAATTTGCTGGAGTTGCCAGGTCAGTATCTGGCTGAAAGCACTGCCAGCATTTTCCCGGCGGTGCAGAGGCCATGCCGTGTCGCGCGGTTTTTCATCGGCAATCAGACCGGCCAGGCGCAACCCACGAAACAATTTGCTTTCCTGGTCGGGAATCAGGGGAAGATCCTGACAGAGGGCTGCGCCCATTTCGAGCACTGCCGCTGCATTCCCCTGGGCAAGTTCCAGCTCCACCTCGCGGATGGGTTCGCTCTGGCCTCTGGCCAGAATTTCTCCGCGATCAAGCGCTACAATGATTTCACTGCCATCGGTGTGGGTAACCCGGCTTTCGTGGCGTTCGAAACGGGTTTCCAGAATGACCTGCAAGTCCAGTTCCGTGAAGGGTGCAAGCATGGCGGCGGCTTCACTATCGGTGAAGACGCTCAGGTCGGGCTGGTTACTGGCGACCGGTACATTCCACTCCGGACGTTGGTGCAGTCCGCCGGCGGACTGGCCGCTGGCCTTGAGGGTGGCTATCCAGGCCTCTCCTTCGCGGCGCACACGGTAGGCCAGACGCGCGCGCTGCAGGGCGCTGTCCCGACTATCAAAATAAAACGCATGCAACTGAAGTGGAGGTTCTTTGCTGATGGCCAGTAGAGGATGTTCGGCAATACGTTTCCAGACTGGAGCCGTATCGTCCATAATCTGTAATTTAAGTTCCTCTTCCACCACCATCTCCCATCACAAAATTCAGTATGCGTACCCATTGCGGCAATTCATTGCGGTTTTCTGTGGCACGCATGTCGGCAATTCCGGCACCACATTGGGCGGCACGGACGTAAATCTGACTATCCCGCAAGGTCGCCACCACGGGCAGGTTCCATTCACTCAGGACACTTTGCAGATGCTGGGCACCCCGGGTACGCGCATTTACCCGATTGGCAATCACCCCCATCCGCACTCTACCTTTACGGTAACGCTTGATTTCTTCCAGTTTTTGCAAAAAGAGCTGGCTGGCATCCAGATCAAAAAGGGAGGGGCCGATGGGTACCAGCAGAACCTCTACCTCACCCAGCATATCTTCAAGGCGTTTCTTTTTGAGTCCTGCAGGGGCATCCATGACCACATAGTCACTGGCGGGATAATCACGGAAGTCGCGTTCGGCATCTTCCACCACATTCAGCCTGGGGAGCAGGGGAGAGCGGCGTTTGACCCAGTGGGAAGAAGACTGCTGGGGATCCAGATCGGCAAGGAGAACCGTCCCACGCAGCGCCAGAAGGCTGGCCAGATTGGTCGCCACAGTGGTTTTGCCCGCCCCCCCCTTGCTGTTGAGGACCAGGATTCTGATCATCGCTATGGCTCCTTTTTAGCCATGATGACTGCTGCGATCATAATGCCGCAGCAGGGTTTCCTGGGCGGATTGACAGTCATCTTCCGGGCTTCGGCGCAAATGTTCATAGCTGCCGTCCGCCTTCATGAGCCAGGCGTTGCAGTCATCCTGCAGATAAAGCTGCAGGGTTTCCTCGAGAACCCGGGCGCGGAGGTCCGGGTCCTGTATTGGAACGGCAACCTCCAGGCGTCTAAACAGGTTGCGTCCCATCCAGTCTGCGCTGGAAATCCACAGCTTGGGATGCCGTCCATTGCCGAAATAATAAACCCGGCTGTGTTCCAGAAAGCGACCGACAATGGAGCGCACCCGAATATGCTCGGAAACGCCGGGGATGCCGGGACGCAGGGCGCAGGCACCGCGCACTACCAGATCAATTTCGACGCCCGCCTGAGAGGCCCGATACAGGGCACGAATCAACTCCGGGTCTACCAGTGCGTTGACCCGTGCCAGAATACGTCCTTCGCTACCCCTGCGGGTTTCTGCTTCAATGGCCTGAATAAGCGCGTTGAACAGCGTAAAAGGGCTTTGCAGCAGGCGCCGCAACTGAGGCACCTTGCCCATGCCGGTGATGTGCATGAACAGGTCATTCATGTCGGCGGTAATGTCCGTATCGGCGGTCAACAGGCTCAAGTCGGTATAAATCCTGGCGTTGCGGGGGTGGTAGTTGCCCGTGCCGAGATGGCCGTAAAGGCGGATACCTCCTTCCTCACGGCGCAATACCAGAATCATTTTGGCATGGACTTTGTGGTTGACGACCCCGTACACGACCTGTACGCCTACTTCTTCCAGACGCTCGGCCATGTGGATGTTGTTGGCTTCATCAAAGCGGGCTTTGAGTTCAACCACGGCAGTGACCTGCTTGCCCGCCAGAGCCGCCTCAATCAGCGCCTCAATCAGGGGCGAGTCAGGGGTGGTGCGATAGAGGGTCTGCTTGATGGCAATAACCTGGGGATCACTAGCCGCCTGACGCAGAAAATCAAGCACCGGATTAAAGCTCTGGTAGGGGTGATGCAGCAAAATGGGTGCTTCACGCAGGCGCGCAAAAATATTTTCCGGCCGGGAACAGACGCTGGGAAGCCCCGGTACGAAAGAGGGAAAGAGCAGGTCCTGGCGCGGCACCATGTCAATAATGGCCGCCAGCCTGGACAGGTTCACCGGTCCGGCCAGTGAATAGAGATTGTCATCCACCAGTTCAAAGTGTTTGAGCAGATAATCGACGACTTCGCGGGGGCAGTTATTGGCGACTTCCAGGCGTACAGCTTCCCCGAAAGGACGCATGGGCAATTCGTCCACCAATGCGTCCAGAAGGTTATCCACTTCTTCCTCATCCACAAACAGTTCGCTGTTACGGGTGACCCTGAACTGATAAAAACCGAGAATTTTCAGGCCGGGAAACAGTGCGGTGACGTGTTCGTGAATGATGGAGGAAAGAAAAACAAAATCACTGGGACCCGCCAGGTGGGGAGGAATCTGGATGATTCGGGGAAGAATCCTGGGGGCCTGGACGATGGCAATGGGGCTGCGTCGTCCGTAAGCATCCTGTCCTTCCAGCACAATGGCAAAATTCAGACCCTTGTTTTGCACTTTAGGAAAGGGGTGCGCCGGGTCCAGGCTGAGAGGCGTCAGCAAGGGCATGACTTCGGTCTGAAAATAATTGCTGATCCAGCGCTTCTGTGCAGCTCGCCATTCCTTGCGCCGCAGCAGCCTAATGCCTTCTTTGGCCAGAGCCGGGAGCAGACGCTGGTTCAGGCAGAGATATTGTTCCTGGATGATTTCATGGGCCATTTGCGCCACGGCTGCAATTTCCCGATCTGGTCCCAGCATGTCAGGCCCCAAGGGTCCGGCACCAAATTTGCGCCTTTGCAGTAATCCAGCCATGCGTACTTCAAAAAATTCATCAAGATTGCTGGAAACAATGGTCAGAAAGCGCAAGCGCTCCAGCAAGGGTACGCGTGGATCATCAGCCAGTGCCAGCACCCGCTGATTAAAGGCGAGAATACTCAGATCACGATTGAAATAGAGCTCTGCATTATCCAGAGATACCGGGTTTTCTGCGGATTCTGACTGATCGCTTTCAGTCATGACGTTGGCGCATCCTCTGCTCGGCGGCTATTAACGTGTTTTGCAGGAGTGTAGCCACGGTCATGGGTCCGACTCCGCCGGGAACCGGTGTAATCCAGGCTGCCCGCTTTTCGGCTTCGGCAAAGTCTACATCGCCGGTCAGGCGACCATCAGGCAAACGATTGATACCAACATCAATGACCACCGCGCCTTCACGAATCCACTGACCAGGAATCAAACCCGGCTTGCCAGCGGCAGCAATCAGGAGTTCTGCCCGCTCCACATGGGCCTGAAGGTTGCGGGTAAAGCGATGACAGACCGTGACAGTGGCCCCTGCCAGCAATAACTCCATAGCCATGGGTCGTCCGACAATGTTGGACGCACCAACAATCACCGCCTCTTTGCCGCGAACATCCAGGTCAATTTCATCAAGCAGGGTCATGATACCGGCAGGTGTGCAGGAACGCAGCAGGGGCGCGCGGAGGGCGAGACGCCCGACGTTATAGGGATGAAAGCCATCCACATCTTTTTCGACGGCTATGGCTTCAATGATGACTTCAGGATCAAACTGGGGGGGGAGGGGTAATTGCACGAGAATACCATCAATGCTGTCATCAGCATTTAACCCGGCTATTTTCTGGAGCAATTGTTCAGGACTGCTTGCAGCCGGGAGATTTACCGCCAGAGAATGGATCCCCACGCTTTTGCAGGTGTCGCGTTTTTTCTGGACATAAACTTCGGAGGCCGGATTGTTGCCTACCAGAACCACTGCCAGGCCAGGAGCCCGACCATGGTTTTTGAGAAAAGCACGACTTTTTTCGGCGATTTCTGCCTGCAGTTTCTTGGCAATGGCTTTTCCATCAATGCGTTGCGCAGTCATTGCTTCCCCTGCGCTGAAGCTGAATGGCCTGGGGAAACCTTCTTTATCATGAAATTAACCTTATGAATGATCTGCGTCGTTTTAAATACTCTAATATCCCAACATTCTTCTGTTCCCTCGATTTTTTGTCAAGCAAAAAGCTTCCCGGCCCACCGCCGTGTTCAGGGGGCCAGTATCCGGTCTGCTCCCTCCGAAGATCCGCTTCAGGAAGCAGGCTCAGCCGGGGTTTCGCTCCCCCGCAAATTCTTGGCCAGCACCATATACATGGCGGGTACCACGAACAGCGAGAATAGCGCGCCAATGCCCAAGCCGGTGAAAATGACCAGGCCCATCTGGAAACGACTCACGGCGCCGGGTCCATTCATGAGGAGCAGGGGGAGAACCCCGAGTACCATGGCTCCGGTGGTCATCAGAATCGGACGCAGACGGATACTCGACGCCTTTTCCACCGCTTCGCGTTTGCCCAAGCCCTCGTGACGCT
>NZ_JBYCKP010000306.1:0-1530 GCF_057473445.1 Acidithiobacillus sp. TH-A36
GTAAAGGCTTGGGCACCAAACCGAGCTTTTCTGCCATTTCGGTATTCAGCATTTTCCCGTTGGCGGCAATCACCGGCCCGGGTATCAAGTATTTTCCATCCAGGCCAAAAGCCAGATTTTTCTGGCCAGTAGTCGTTTCTGCCAGTAAAGCCGTGAACCCGGGGACCCCCGTCGGCAGGGTTTTGACCAAATGCAATCGCTGATGGGACAGCCTTTGAATAAGGGGACCATAATCCGGCACGGCCGCCTGTGCAGAAACAGCCACTACGCCGCCAATAACCAACGCCGTAGATAATGCGCCCAAAAAAGCTTTATGAATTTCTTTACGTGACATTATGTACCTCACAATTTAACCGATTATTTAACATCCAGATGCAGACGCTCCAATTCTGTGGCGATATCCGCCGCCACTTCGCTGACCAACTCGTAGTCATCGATAATATCGACGAGCAGCCGAATGCTTTCTGGACTCCCTGAGACCAGCAAAAATTCCCCACCTCTCGGGTCCTTGTACATAAACGTTTCTTCGCCCCGCGCTTTGGCGGCGTCGATGAATAGTTGATTTTCCGTGCTGATATCAGCCATGAGTGAACGCCTTTTGGATTCCGCTTTTTTCCGGATAGGGTATCCAGCCCATAACTTCAGAATCATGAATCCAGTAGGTATCCGAAGCATTAGCGGCGCGCCAGCTGCAATCTTCGGCATGATACCGGGCCTGCAACCAGCCGAATTCTGGCGCGGGGAATTTACCATAAAGATTTTTGACCCATATCAGGACAGTTTCCTGGTCCTTTGGACGCTCTTGTGAGGATGTTTTGTGCGGTTGAGCCGGTAGTGGCATCCAGTACGAGGCCATATCAAAAGGCCAGTGCTCGATATTCATGCTACCAAACCAAATCCATTCCCCATCTTCCGGATAATCCGAACTTTGGTGTAAACAGGCCTCTATCACACCCAAGGTATCTATGAAAATAAGCACCGGATCCTTTCCGATGGTTTTAGCCAATTCTGGCGTTAAAGGGGTTAAACGATTCAAATGCCCCATCTAATACCTCCTCTATACTCGGCAGGAAATAGCCGACCACCATCGGTGATCGGCTTATAGGCGGCACGACACTTAAAAGTTGTAACGGATACCCGCATCCATACCGAAACGGTTGGTGGAGCTCGCAGGTTCCATGAAGTATTTACCCATTGCCCCGCCGGTATAGGTAAAGTGGGTGAAGCTCAAGCCACCAAAGACGCTAAACGGACCATCAATGCGATAATTGGCCGACAGCCCCAGCGTTTCTTCACCACTGGTTCCAAACTTCGCGCTGGGTGCCGAAATGCCGGTAATATGCGGCGTCATGCCACCCCCGGTAACCGCCAGCACTTCCGCATCCGCAGACAACACCATGCGCGGCGTCATCTGGTACTGGAACAAGGCACCAACACCCGCCAAGGGCGAGCTGTAATCTTCGATTTCCTGCCCGCCCGTAATCAGCAGATTGCGATGCCAGGACTGGAAACCCGCTGCGACATACGGGG
>NZ_JBYCKP010000307.1:0-6793 GCF_057473445.1 Acidithiobacillus sp. TH-A36
GAGATTATGCGTTGGTCTGGGGGGGAAGGGGCGATGAAACCCAGATGTCCGATACCGCCTTACTGGAACAAATCGCTATTGCCTATCGCAAGGGACGACACCTTCCCGGTGAGAATGCCATCCTGCGGGGGTTGATCCGGGAACTGATGCAACGGGCGCGGCTGTTGTCAAAATGAACGCGCGGACCCCACAAGCCCGCCATCCTCTGGCGGCTCAGGATATGGGGCGGATTCTTGCCTGTCTGCAGAAAAATCCCGGTACCTCCGTGGAGATTGCCCGGGCCTTACGATTGACCGTGAATCGGGTGAATGGATTGCTGCTGGAGTTGCGAGTGCAGGGGCTGGTTCATGCACCTTCCTGTACGATCGGCAGTAAGGGCGGTTCAGTTAACGTCTGGGCCTGTAGAGAGGAAGCGGAGGAGGGTGCCCGGTAGGGGGGGAGGGTTTCCTTATTGCCCGTGAATATGGGTTCCGGTAGGGCTTACGGTTTTTATAGGACATGCCGATCGCTGGAGGAGAATAGGTCATGCATACGCCCGATTCAGATAGCGATCTGGTTTATGATCTGTCTCGCTGGTGGTGTGTGACCTGGCAGAAGGTTCAACCCGATGCTGATCCCCCAGTTTTTCGTTATTACCGGCTCTGTCTGCAGCAGGATCTCTGGGGACAATGGGAGCTGCTCCGCTGTTGGGGCAGAATCCGTCAGAAACCCACCCGCGAACGGCGCGAAAGGGTGGATTCTCCGGAAGCGGCAGAAGTCATTCGACGGCAGGTTCAGAAAACCCGACAGCAGCATCGCTATGTGCCGGTAGAAGCCCCCTTGGTCGCGCTGGATCTGGCCGACTGGACCTCCGAGGATACAGGGAACACCGTTTTGCGGGGAAACCCGAATAAAGGGCAGATCGAAAACTCCACTTTTCTGACGGATGAAGGAAATGAAGGCAAAGAAAACGCTCAAAAAAGAGATTTTTGAAAGGACGTAAAGAGATTATCTGGCTGTTTCTATGCAGAAGAAAATGTGGGTAGAATCATCCGGAATCTCCTTTGGATAAGCTGACGAATCAGAAGAACGGTAGAGAAAAACAATGACGAAATCCGAACTCATGGACACGATGTATCAGGCCTTACGGGATCAGGGTAACCAAGCGATCTCCCGACAAGAGGTCATTATGGCGGTCGGACTGATCCTGGATCATTGTGCGCGGGCTTTAGCGGATGGCGAGCGGATCGAGATCCGGGATTTCGGAGTATTTACCCTGCATACGATTCCGGCCAAAGCCGGCCGGAATCCGAAGACGGGTGCACCTGTAGCGGTGACTGAGAAACGCCGTGTGCATTTTAAACCCGGTCAGGCGATGCGGAGATTGGTCAATTCGCAATAAAACCGTACGCGGAATGGCATGCGCTTGTGTTGCGCCGGTTATGGGAATTCCCTACATTGACCAGACCCGCCTATATAAAAAAGAGGTTCTGATGAACAAAACCGAATTTATTGCTGCCCTGGCCCGTCATGGGGAGATGTCCAAAGTGGATGCGGAAAACTGTTTTCAGGCGTTCCGTCATACGTTGGAAACGGAATTGTCTGCGGCCGGAAAAATCACCTTTCCGGGATTCTGTACATTTGAAATCGTGGACAAACCTGCGCGTAAGGCCCGGAATCCCGCTACGGGACAGGAAATTGAGGTGCCGGCCAAGAAAAGTATCAAGTTCAAGGCGGGGAAAGAGTTTGCCGGGAAAGTGAATCACTGAGGAACAGAAAAGGAGAAAACATGACCGAAGGGAAAAAACGGGTGCGGCGCAGCCCGGAACAGCGTCTGGCCGATCTGGAGAAAAAGCAGGCGGAGATTCTGGAACGCCAGAAAGCTGCGATAGCCAAGATTGAGGCTGAGAAAAAACGGCTGATGCAGACTCCGTCAGCTCGTAAGAAAAACGTAGCGCAGGAAAAACGCTTTGTGCGGGCGGCTGAGGCATTAGCTCCGGAATGGGATTACCGTCACTTTATCGCGGCTCTCGAAAAAGCCCTTCAGGAAGATGCACAGGCCTTGCAGGAACGAGGGGAAGCTTTGTTGGAAGAACATGGCAAGGCCCGGCGGGGACGGCGGCCAAAGGTCCATTAAGCATGCGGTCAGGGCAGGGGGCCGCAGGGGGAATGGTCCTGAACGGGTACAAAATGAGCAGTTTCTGATTTTTTGTCTTATAAAGGCCCGGTTCATCCAGGGCTGGTCCCGTCCAGTCAACGGACTACGGACCTGGCCAGTCGATTAATTGAGAGACTCGGTTCACGCCCTATCAGGAGGTCAGACATATTCTTTTGGCCCATTCTCCGGCACAACTGAGCGTCAATAGCTACGCGTTGCAGGCGCAAGCCTATCAACCGTGTGCGGATAAATCCTCCGCACAGCTTTGTGCAGATTTATAGGATCGGCAATCAGCAAGGAATTCGACAAAGCAGAGTAACCGGTAACTGAGCGGCGACAAGTATTGCAACAGCGCGTCATCGATGGCATGCCCATTGCCGCGCAGCGCATGCGCCGCCCGCTCCAGATAAACCGTGTTCTACAGAACGACAGCCGCCGTTACAGAGGGAAAGACCTCGTCTTTGGTAGGAGGAACCAATCGTGAGAACACACAGAAAATGCGGACCGCGCAATGGTCTATTCGCTTTTATTCACATTCAAACGCGCTTTAAGGCGCATCGCTATGCCGGTTATTGCAGAATCCACCTGCCTGGTGCCTCCTGCTCCAAGTGGTGTGCACCTGGCCGTTATATCGATACGGGGCACCGGGGTTGCACCTTAAGACGGCAGGTATGGCTCAAACACCAAGGTATTCGCCGATTGGCCCATCGTCAATGGCATCAGAGTATCCCCTGGGGGAGATTGAAAAAATGGGGAATAATGGGGCTGCACGACACACGACTGCTCTAATTCATGAGAGCGTTGAGAACGATGGTCCCAGGAGAAAAAGTGGAATACGCGCAATTCAAAATAGGAGCATCCTTCAAAACGGCAACAGGCACCTGGCGATGCACGGATGTAGGCACCAGAACCATCGCTGCCATCCATATAGCATACGCGGACGGCAGCCCTGTTTGTGCGGATTCCTCGTGGTTCAATGGACCGCCCTATGCGGTCGTTGAAGAAGTTTTCGATGCCTATGATTTTGGTGGATGCTACACCATGGATGATCCGGAACCGTTCTGAGCAACAGACCAGATCACCAAGAAGAAACTATTCGGGGAGAATATGTGCCACAGCGTAAAAAAGATCCGGGAAAGGAGGGCGCCATGAAGTAACGACTCACAGCAGGAGAAACTTCATGTCGAAAACCATTCGGCGGCGTAGCGCCCGATACGAATATCGTTGGGTATTATCGGATTGGGTCAGTTTGCCCTCAAGATCTTTGCTGCGGCAGCGGATTGCCCCGCATTCATCAGAAGGGCGGAAACGATTGGCCAAATTTCACTCAGACAGCCAGCGCACCATGAAGATGGTACCCTCGTACTTCCGGCGGATTTGCAATCGAAAAAATCGGCGGGAAAACCAGCAGATACTCCGTCGTTTTTCCCGCGTGGGAGATTGGGATGGTGGCCCCGTCATGGTGCCAGACAAATCCAATGCGCTGTCGTATTGGTGGTGAGACGGTTGCTTCACTGATGAGCGCACCGCAGAAGGACGCGCCACAATCCGCTCCTGAATATGCGGCTACTTCAGTAAACGGGAGTGAATCATTCCGGGGGTCGGCGCCACTGATCTGTTTTCCATCGTTTTTCGGAAATCGGCGGTTTGTGGTTCAACCCATTACACAGCTTTTTCTTTTATGTTCTTTCGCCTATGCTCCAGAGAGTCTATTCATGCCAACAGGAGGCCTGTCCATGAGCACCGCTAGACAAATTGAGCAACCGCTACCGGAATTGTATGAACGGGACTACTTTGCCTGGACGCAACAACAGGCAAAGATGCTTCGTTCCGGGCAAATCTCCGACGTGGACACCTTAAACCTGGCCGAGGAGATTGAGGACTTGGGACGTAACGAAAAACGGGCACTGGCAAGCCGCATGATTGTGCTTATGGCGCATCTTCTCAAATGGCAATACCAACCAGCACTCAGAAGCAAAAGCTGGCAGCGTACCATCACCACACAACGCAAGGATGTTAAGTACGAGCTGGCAGGTTCTCCCAGCCTGAAACCTTTGCTGAATGATCCCGAGTGGCTGGACGTAGTATGGTCGAAGGCGACCGTTCAGGCATCCAATGAAACGGGTATAGAGCTTGTGGTGTTTCCAGAAGTACTCCCTTGGGAAATAACCGATATCATGCAGGAAGGCTGGATGCCAGAATAAAATGTACTATGCAAACCAAACAGGAGGGCAATCCATGCAGCCACACATCGCTGACTTTCCGTATCCCGAGCTGATCGGAACATTCCGCCAGTTTGGGCCGTTTGGCATTCCCTACCAGATACTCAAGGAAGGGCATGCCACCGCAAAGGGCTGGACCGTCGAGATTGAGGTGCCACAAACAGGAGAACGCCTGGAATATCCCCTGAAGGACGCCCTGGACGATCCAGAGGCCCGCTAGTGTTCGCCATCGCCTTTGACCTGACTGTTAAGGAAGTCACAAAGCATCATCCAAAGAGTGTTGCCGCTGCCTATACGGACATTGGCGCAACCTTAGCGGGGTTTGGATTCCGATGGGTACAGGGCAGTGACGAATGCGCAGATTGTGCGTACAATAAAGGTAATGGAAATCACCTATGATCCGGCTAAAAACGCCCGCAACGTTCAAGAGCGCGGCCTCAGTTTTGATCGGGCGATAGATTTTGACTTCCACACCGCGCTCTATCGCGTGGACGACCGCCGCGAGTATGGCGAGACCCGGATCCGGGCTATGGGAACCTTGGACGGGCGATTACATGCGCTGGTTTTTGTGGAGCAGGATACCGGTATTCGGGTGATCAGTTTTCGGAAAGCGAATCGCAGGGAGATCCAGCGTTATGAAAGCAGCAGACCTTCATCAGACATCTGAGGACGACGGCAATCCCGAATGGACGACGGAGGATTTTGCCCGTGCCCGAACGTTTAGCGCCCTGCCCGATTCTTTGCAGGCCAAGCTGTCCACACGCGGACCGCAGAAGGCGCCCGTCAAGGAGCGCGTAACCATGCGGCTCTCACCAGAGGTGGTTGCCCGTTTCCGGGCCTCTGGTCCAGGTTGGCAGACCCGCATTGACGCAGCGCTGAAGGAATGGCTGGAAACACACCATTACGCACGAAACAAGTAGGAGGAAACTGATGGGGATCACTGCAGATGAATGGTATGCGATAGCAGAAAACATGACGGCCGCCCAGCATGTTCAAATGCAGAAAACCGGCGATCCCATCATACGGACTGCCTTGCGGGAAATCGCCAAACTGGAAGGTAGGAAGTTTGGATCGGTGAAACAGCGCTTTCTCGATGGCGAAGTAAAAACGGTATTTCTGGTGCTCGGCCAGGTTGAAGACGCGCACCCCGGCCGTTTCGACGCCTTTGCGTATTGCGACGGATGCCGGAAGTTTATGCTGCACAAATACGACGGGCCTGCCGTGGAGTTAGATCCTCGTGGTCACTGGCCAACTTTCCTGGATAGTCTTGGCTTTGCGGTTCGTGGAGCAATGGAACAACCCGTCGATTTAGGCCCACGGTAGATTTGTCCTGGCAGATATCTTTCGTCTTTTCAGGGAGACAAAGAGCATCTATGCTCAGAGACAATCAGTTAGAGGAGCCCGTTATGGCGGACAACGCGGAAGATCTTGTTCTGGAACACTTGTGCGCAATACGCAATGATATTATCGCATTTCGCAGCGAGACGCGGGCAGAGCTGAATGATGTTAAGCATCGTTTGGAGCGGATCGAGGAACAAATTGTCGGATTGCGGTTGGATATCGTCGGTGCCTAAGAGGATACCTATCGCCAGCAAACTCGTATTGACGAGATCGTTACGCGCATAGACCGCATTGAGCGCCGCTTGAAACGGTCCTGAGCATACTCGGCCCTCAAATCAGGGAGACTAAAAATGGCAGAAGAAATCGAAAACCTCATGCTGGAACACCTGAAACGTTTTCAGTCCATACTGGATCGCGTCGAGCGCAAGCTGGACGACATAACCCGTCGCGTCGGTAATCTGGAATCCGGGCAGGCCAATATCATCCAGCATCTGGGGACTCTGGCCGCCGCTGATGCTCAGCAGCAACTCACGTCAGATGGATTTAACCAGCGGCTTGAGCGCATCGAGCGCCGCCTGGAGCTGTCTTGATCCGGCATAAAATGAACGGCCTCTGCTTTTTGTCTCATAAGTGCCCTGATCAGACAGCATCCGGGTCCCGTCCAATCAACGGCCTACGGATCTGGCCAGCCCTACCCACGAGACAAAATGATGCATTGTGTCTCGTTACTAAAATGAGCGACAATCACGAGGTGACACATTAAAACGTTGTTTAAAAACTCGACTGAAATGACCAGGATCTTTGAAACCGCATTGGTAGGCAATTGATGCTATGGTGTTGCTAGTTCTGAGTGCTTTGTTCTGAAGTAGAACATATGCAATATCAAGGCGTTGATCAAGTACATACCTTGAAAAGCGCAGCTCACGCTGCGCAAAGAGCCTGTGTATATAACTTTCTGAAATTCCGAGGCGTTTCGCACACGCTGATGGAGACAGTATATCTGCTTCGAACAGATGCTGCCTGATGTATTCCAATATTTGCTGCCATCGATATCCATTCTCTAAACGAGGTTCCTCTTTTGCTATTTCTTCGC
>NZ_JBYCKP010000308.1:0-1656 GCF_057473445.1 Acidithiobacillus sp. TH-A36
TGTTTCCCATCTTGCCGATAGGCCGTTAATGACCCCGAACAGGGTCAGACCGTGTACTGACGTACTGAAAGGAGATTCATCATGGCAAAAGCGAAGGGCAAAACCCAGATTCCAGAAGCGGAAAAAGCCGCAAGTCCGGCGCAGGAAAGCATAGAAGCTGCACCCACTGACAAAACTTTCCATGAATACCCGGCAGCTCAGGGAACCATCAAGGATGAGCAGGGCACCTACCACAGCGCCCGACTTTGGGCACCCGCCCAGAAAGACGCACTGCGGGAAGAGGGCGGCCTCAAGGGTAAATTCGAGATCCAGAATCCCGAAACCGGAGTCAGGGAGAAATACGACTTTGAAATGAAACCGAAAGAACACAACGGCCAGAAGTATCTGTCTGGCGTGGTGAACCGTGGCGAAGGCAGGGATCCCCTGGTGGTACGGGTGGTGGGCATTGATGGCCCCCATGGCCGATTTGCCGCCTTACGGATGGCTGAAATGCACCGCGATGGGGAGCAGGCGCAGTTTCAGGATATTCGTGGACAGGGGGGTATTGTCCGCATGAACGAAGCCATGACGCACAAGTTCACCGAAAAGGAGGGCCAAATCTATGAAACAGAACGATTCAGGGAAACTCTGGGTGTAGAACCATCAGCCCTTGCCCGCCTGGATCATCGGGATGAAGTGGAAGCGGTCATGGAACGCCAGGCTGCTCAGGACCTGGAACGGAATGAGGCGCTGGAACAGGAAACCAGACTGGAGGCACCGGACAGCGGACCAGACCTGGATGATGAGGAAGATCTGGGCATGGGTCGTTGACAGCGGGTAACTCCCTCCGAAATGCAGTCCTGTCATTCTGCCCCGGCCTGCACTGGCGGGGCGCATTCCCCCGATGAGGTGCAAGATGGCCGTAATTTCCAAGGCAGAAATGCTGGATTCTCTGCTGGAATCAGCAGAAAAAATGATTGCTACCGGTGAAAAGCCGGTCTGGCAGAGACCCTGGGAACCCAGATATGGGGAATTTTCAGCGCCGCACAATCCCACTACGGGCAAGGCATACAGTTCGCTGAATACCATGATTCTGACCGTAGCAGCGCTGGAACATGGCTATGAGGATCCCCGCTGGATGGGATACAGCCAGGCCAAAGAGGCCGGTTATTCCGTTCGCAAGGGCGAAAAAGCAGGCGCACGCATCTATTCTCCCATTATCAAGACCGTCCGTGATGAAGAAAGTGGTCAGGATGTGACCCGGCCAGTAGGCTACCGGGCTACCCCCCTGTTCAATGCTGCACAGATTGAGGGGATTCCGCCTCTCAGGGTTGTTCCGGAAGCAGAACGACAGCCCAAAAGCCACGAACTGGATGCCATTGCCGCGCAGATGGGTGTAGTGATTGTCCACGCAACCCAGGCCCGCGCCTATTATCGGTCTGGTCTGGATCGCATCCATCTTCCCTTGCGGGAGCAGTTTCACGATCAGCACGGATATGATGCCACTAAAGCGCATGAACTCGCCCACGCCACAGGCCATGCTTCCCGGCTGGACCGGAATTCACTAAAAACCTATGCAAAGCTGGAATCGCGCTCTGCCGAAGAAGTGACGGCTGAGATTGGTGCCTATCTGACATCCCTGCATCTGGGCATTCCGTATATGGGCGACAGTCCAGA
>NZ_JBYCKP010000309.1:0-9007 GCF_057473445.1 Acidithiobacillus sp. TH-A36
CGGCGGGGCACGCCGGGGTAGCCTGTTCTCCAAAGTAGCGGAGAGAAGCGGCTGAGGTAGGGCCGCTGCTGGCAGGAAGGAATCCTCGTCCTTCAGGGCGAGGAGGAAGTCAACCATAGGGTAAGCCTCCATGTACAGGGAAAACAGAATCCTATCAAATGGATAATCTTATTTCAGCAGAGGTAACTGCGGTTTTTAGGATGATCGGCCAGACGAGCGACCACAGGTAATTGTGCTTTGGTATTAGCCATTGCCATGCCTACCCAAAAACAAAACACGGCGGTCATTCTGACAGAGAATCACCTATCTAACAGTATGATATTTAATCTAAGTCGGCTGACTGCTCCATTGCTACCCTGATTCTTTATTAGACTTCCCCAAAGATTGCCGAAGTACATCCAGGAGTGCCCGGGTACTGTGACTGCTTTCCTTGCGATACAAAACAGAGAGGTGGTGTGGAATTCGGGGCACCGTTTCCAAAGTCACCAAACCCGGCCGCAGACCACCACCATCACTGAGCGCAGAAACAAAACTGACCCCTAATCCGCAACGCACGGCAGCCCGGATAGCCGCAAGACCGCTGAGCTCATAACGAATTTCCGGGTGAACGCCTGCCGCTTTCAAGGCCTGTAAAGCCTGTTCACGAATGCCTGAACCTTCTTCCCGCCACACCAACACCTCTGTTTCTAATGACAGCAGAGGCACGAGTTTTGGGGCTAACTGAAGCCAGCGTGGCGTTTCGGGAGCCAGCAGGATAATAGTGCTGTCCACCAGCATTTCTTCTTTCCATCCGGAACCTGTGGACAATGCCGGGCTATCTTCCACGAACACCAGATCAGCCTGATCGCGCGTTTCTCTGGCCGCCCTGCTATTGGTCGCCACCAGTCGCAGGAATACACCCGGATAACGCTCCCGGAATCGCGCGATCACCTGCGGGAGGAGCGTTTCAGCGTTGCTATGACTGGCAAGAATCGACAAAGAACCCCGCAGCAGGTCTTTTCTGTCCTGGCAAAGGCCGTGAGCACTGCGCAGGGCGCTTTCAATTTGCTCGGAGATACGCAATAAAGCCATGCCAGTGCTGGTCGGCGTAATGCCCTGCGGATTGCGTTGATAGAGCGGCTCGCCAACAACGTCCTGTAATTGCCGGAGTCGCTGGGAAACGGCGGGTTGGGTCATGAAGAGCGCTTGCGCTGCCGCATGCAGATTCTTGTGGCGCGCAGCCTGCGCCCAGACCAGTAATAACGCGGGATCCAATCGTTCATGCAACATCAACCGGTCCTCCTACGCACCAGGAGCAATCAACCCCCCTGCTGGTGTTCTCCCCAGGAAATCGGCATGGAGTAATTCAGGAGGATTTCATCCTCACCCGGATCCTGTTTTTTGATAAAGGCGTTGGAAATATGCGCAATTTTCAGGCCGAAACGGGATTGATTGGCAAACTGATAGTCCAGGCTGAGCTCCAGGCGAAACTGGAAGGTCCCATACAGCTGCTTCCCACGCCCCTGATGGTACCCCCCCATCGCCAGTACCGGGGTCAGTATCCAGTGATGCCAGGCAATATCCGTGTAAAACCCGGTATAACCCATGAAACCGCCATCGGTGTTGGCAACTATCCCGTAAACAGATCCTATCCCAAATAACTTGGCGCCGGATTGGTATTCCAGATCCATTTCCGGAAGCGTCGCGTTATTTTTGCCGACACCGGGACTGACCCCTGCCGCATTAAACGCACCGAGCCCCATATTGAGGTACGCAGGGCCACCCTGAATAACCCGTATCCCCGCATCCTCAGCCTGGGCCTGAGCAGGCAGTGCGATGAACCCGCCCAGCACCATACCCGTTACCATTCCTTTACAAACACCTTGCCAATTTTTCATAAATGCTCCTTCGTAATCTTAGATGCCACCGACATCGCGCCCTGACGGATAAACCCTCTCCACAGGCCTGAGCATGAGCGCGCTTGTTGCTTGAAGAAACGGGTCCTAAAGGAACATCCGTCGGAATCCGGGTGCTATCAATGCTCAAATACCGATAACCGGATAACTTCCAGAAAGGACGCCACCAAATGCCCGTAATGCGTGCGATGCAACACACTTAATGTATGGGGAATACTGGGAACCACCGGAATGAGGCACACGCCGACCAGCTGCTCGGGCGACAGTAATGTCGAGGAGAAACCGATACCAATCCCGTTTCTGACAGCGCTGCGCACCGCCGCCAATCCGCTGAATTCATAATGGATATACGGATAGATTCCCGCTTGTCGAAAGGCGTGGATCACATCCTCCCGGATGCCGGAACCCTCCTCACGCCAGATCAACTTTTCCGACGCCAGGTCTTCAAGGGGGATGGCGGTCAACGCCGCCAGCGGATGGGAGACCGGAACCAGTGCCGAAATCTCGGTTTCTACCAAACTGGTCCGTGTCCACTCAACCGGCTCCCGCACCAGGTCTTCTGCGCTTTCAATCAATATCAGATCCACCTCATCGCGGTGGAGCCAGGCCTGTTGACTGTTCATGGTCGCGGTTCGCACATTGACTGCGGGATACTTCCGGCAGTATTCGCCCACCAAGAGGGGTAACAGATACTCGGCGTTCGTGTGACTGGCAGATAAGCGCAAGGTCCCGCGCAACAAATCTTTGGTTTTGTCACGTACGGCCTGGGCTTCCTGCAGGACCGCTTCCATATTCTCCCCTGTCCTCTGGAGAATCCGGCCTATCTCGGTGGGTTCAATACCCCGGGCCGTCCGGTGGTACAGGGGTTCTCCCAACCAGTCTTGCAGCCGTTTGAGCTGATGAGAGATGGCTGGCTGACTCAAAAACAGGCTCTTGCCTGCGGCCTGCAGATTTCTCAGCTGCGCCACACGCGCCCAAACCAGCAACAACGAGGGATCTATTTTTTGCATAAAACGGTATAACCACGCACTGAGACGTTATCCCCCCACCCGCATCATAAAAACCGGTGCGGAGCGATCGGGCACGTCCTCAAAATAATGGCGTTCCGGCTTGTCATGCCAGACACCCTGCTGAATCTTCTGCGCAATGTGCCGGTCCGCAAGGCCTCCCCGTAATACCTCACGCAGTTCGAGCCCGGCTTCCTGCCCAAGACAATAGAGTAATCGTCCCGCAGCGTTCACGCGCACCCGATTACAGGCCGCGCAAAAATTGTGACTCCAGGGCGTAATGAATCCGACCCGCGATGCAAAGCCCGGTACGCGATAGAGACTCGCCGGACCGTCCGTGGGGGAATCCTGCTCGGGCTGTAGCGGACCAAATGCGGTTTCTATCAGCGCCTTCGCCTTTTGGGCGGAATAAAAATCACGCTGATAAAGCGTGCTGCCAGCAGAACCCAGGGGCATCAACTCAATGAAACGGATGTCCAGGTCCCCGATCAGGGCAAACTCTGCAAGACGCAGCAAATCTTCGCGGGTGCTGGACTGATGCAGGACGACATTGAGCGCGATTTGCGGCACGCCTATTTGCCTGGCCACCTCAATCCCTTCCAACACGGCATCCAAATCTCCCCCCCGGGTAATGGCCGAGAAGCGTTCCTTGTTGAGGGAATCCAGGCTGATATTCACTTTACTGAGTCCTGCACGCAGCAAGGTGGCACCCTTCCGGGCAAAGAGAACCCCATTGGTGCTGACGCTTCTTTTCGCCACACCCGCCGCTTTAGCTTCGGCAATGAGCTCCGGCAACGCCGGAAACAACAAGGGCTCTCCCCCGGTAAATCGGATATGGGAAACACCCAGCCCGGCAAAAATACGGATGAGCCGTTTATATTCGTTTGCCGTCAGCTGTTCCGGTTTCGGAAACCAGGGTGCCCCGCTTTCCGGCGTACAATACTGGCATCGGAAATTACAGTGGTCAGTCACCGAAATACGCACATAGCGAATGCTTCGTTGCCAGGAATCCTCCAGTGTCTGGGGCTTATCCTGCATGGGTCATCACCTCCCGATATCCCGCATCTGCAGGCACTTTTTCAGGAATGGACTGCACCTGGATGTTCATCCCAACAGTCGGTCTTGTCGTGATCCACGCTCCCGTGCACAGATAACTGGCAGGTTCCTTTAATCCGTTCACTATGTGCCTTCTACCGTCATTTTACGCACGGGGGTGCATTTGCGCATCGACTTCCGCCGCCACCTGGGCAATGCTCCGGGCCAGGCACGCTTCGGACTCCGTCAATTCCCACTCGCGTTCACTCTCCACAGACACCGGATGCTCTGCGCAGGAGCCTGATAAACTTTGTCGGGTCTGGCTTTGGTATAAAAAGGTCGCATAATCCAGCACCTGATCGTTATCGATGACCTTTACCGCCGCATCCAGGGTGACGGAATCGCATCCGCACAACTGCTCTGACACGGCCAGGAAAGCCGCATCCAAGGCGCTGTGTAAACGCAAAGCCAAGGCCCGTTGTATGGCTTTCTGAGGATCAATTTTCTTCATTGTCTTCTCCTGTTCAAGATATATTCCATCCAGACTATCTCTCGACCCGCGTCAGCGCCGTCCGTAAAAAGCAATAGAAAGTTCGGCGATTCGCTAAAGCTGTCCGATCTACCCTAACCAATCCCGAAGAATCATTTCTTTTCGGGAATAATCGTCATAGGGAAGTCGCCGCAAAATGCCCCCTTACGCGTAGATCTTGCCGGGATAGATGGTGACCCGCGCCTTGTCCGTCCAGGCCTCCTGAATCTTGCCGATACTCTCGGGATCGTCCAGCGTTTCGATGATAATTCGTGCCCAGTGATCCAGATCGGCACTGCGCAGCTTGGGCAGCCGAAGAACGGTCGAGGCGAGCCTGGAACCCCATCCAAACTTGGGGCCATTGAGATAGGTGAAGTGGCCCTGGGCGGCACTGTCCTCGCTCGCTTCGCGGACAATGATTTCCCCCAGGCCTTTGCTGCGCAGACGCGCATCGGAGGACAAGGGACTGGCTCCACAACAACTGACATGAACAATCCGGCACCCGCCGATTTTCACCGCACTGTGGATCATGCGCCGGGGAATTTCGATATGCACTTCCTCAAAGTCCCCCCGCCTGGCGGGCGGCAAATCGATGCGACTGCGCCGCACTTCCTGATGAATACTCACCAGATTGATGACCGCATCCACCTGCGACAGCAGGGTGTCCAGCGTGCTGGTATCATATTCCCTGATCTGATGAACATGAACATCGTTGAGGGCCGCGAATGCGGGTTTCAGTGCCCCGGCTTTCCGCGTACTCACCAGGACCCGACGTTCTTTTTTTGCCAGCTGCTGGACCAGCTTCTGCCCGAGAAAACCGCTCCCGCCCATGACCAGCACATCATAGGGTCTCACTTCCTGTGTCATCTGCGTAAGCTCCTTCAACATTGCTGCCGACCGTGATAGAGGTTCACGACATGCTGCGCCTCAATAAAGAACAGCCAGCGCTCGACACCAAATCCGGTCAACACCAATAAAGCCGCCAGGACCGCGAGGGCAGCCACCTGCCCCCAGAGTGCGATGGCCAGCAAAGCCAGCGGCAGGATGATGGCAATGAGATACATCAGTATCTTGATGCTTTTGGCCTTGGCAGGCGGAAGCCGATGTCCAAATTCTTCCGTCAGGAAGGTACCAAAAGTGTGTCCCTGATCCAGAATCCGCACGGAAAAACGATTGAAACCGGTGGCTGTGCGAATGGTCGGTCCGCCAGGGCGACTGATCCAGAAGTAATAAATTCCCTTGAGCACGCCCGTAGCCACGAGCAGGGCCGCTGCAATACCGATCAGCGCGGGGTCCGGCTGGCCCGTCGTGATCTGCTGAATCGCGGCTAACCAGGTGGCCCCTATAGCCAGTCCCATCGCATAAAAGTTGGCGGGAACCAGTGGTGTATTCCATTGCCGCATCGTCCGGAGCACCGCATAAATCATGCCCTGACAGAAAATCGTGATCAGACCGATAATCGCCGCCAGATTCGCGAGAATCAATCCGATAGCGTCGTGGGTGCCGCCCGTGAAAAAGACCCAGACCAGGTATAAAAAAGCAAAGGGATAGTACATCACCGCGAAAACGCCCTCGCGCGCCAGCCACGAGGTTCTCCATCGGGTAAACGCTCTCCAGGCATTTTTCGGATTCGCCAGATGCGCAGTGGATGACAGCAGCCCGATGGAAACAAAAGCCATGGAAATAATCAGTGCTATCATGGTCAGCAGTGGATTGAGTCCCCCGTCAATCTGGAAATCATTGACCAGCGCCGTCAGGGCCATGAGGCCAAAACCACCCCCTGAAAAAAGGGTCAGAAAGATTACTGCTAATGCGGGATGCATACGGCTTCTCCTTTACCGGGTAACGGCCTGATGAATCCAGTCCTTGACCTGACGGATTCCCCGTTTTTTGAGATTTTCTATGGGAATAGGCCGGGTTGGACGAGGCGGCAGATACTTGTTACTCGGCTGATAATTCAGCTCCGGCATCAGCTCATACCCACCTCTTTCCCGGACAGCGCGACTGACTGGACTCTCCGGATCATCAAAATCACCAAACATGCGTGCGTGGGCCGGACAGGTCAAAACACAGGCCGGTTGTCGCTCTTCTTCCGGAATTTCCATGTCATAGATGCGATCCACGCAAAGCGTGCATTTCTTCATGGTTCCGGAGGCCCTATCCAGTTCCCGGGCTCCGTAAGGACAGGCCCAGGAGCAGTAATTGCAGCCCATGCATTTATTTTGATCCACCAGGACAATCCCGTCTTCCGCTCTTTTATAGGAGGCGCCGGTCGGACAAACCGTCACACACTCCGCATTTTCACAATGCATGCAGGACATGGGAAAATTGATGGTTTTGTTGTGCGGATACTCCCCCAGCTCAAAATGCCGTATGCGGTTGAACCACACCCCGGAAGGTTCCGCGCCATAGGGGTGATAGTCGGTCAAAGCGCCCGTGGTCCCACTGGTGTTCCATTCCTTACAGGCAACCGCGCAGGCATGGCAACCTACGCATGTGTCCAAATCGATAACCAATCCTAGTCTCATCCGAGGCCTCCTTAAGATTTCAGGTTGACGGGCGGGTGCGTGTGGTACCGCAAGCGGTCCACTGGTCGCGGCTCATCCGGTAATGGCTTGATGGTGGGGAAGGTTGGCCAGGTGCCTTCTTCGCCAGGGGCGGCCGGATAAATGCGCACCCGTAAATCATACCAGGCCGCCTGACCGGTGATCGGATCCGAGTTGGTCAAACGCCTTTCCCCCGTCTTCTCCGGCAAGAGCTCTGAGATCAGATGGTTCATCAAGAATCCGCGCGTGGCTTCCGGGGCATCGGGCGAGAGTGCCCAGGCCCCGGACTGTTTGCCAATGGCATTCCAGGTCCATACCGTGTCTTCCTGACAGCCTTCGATCAGTTTGACCTGAACCCGAATTTTACCATTATGGCTCTCCACCCATACCCAACTTTTATCCGCAATGCCGAGATGCTCGCCACGCTGGCGATTCATATACAGAAAATTCTGCGCAATGATTTGCCGCAACCAGGCATTCTGGCTATCCCAGGAATGGTACATCATCATGGGCCGTTGATTGACCGCGAAGAAGGGATATTCTTCTGCATTGACCCGTTGTTGCTCCAGGGGTTCGTACCAGAAAGGCAGCGGATCAAAATATTTGGCCAGCCGCTCCCGGTCTGCGGGCTGTGAGGGCCGAGGCCCGTCATAGACCCCTTCTCCGGCCAGGCGGAAACGTTGCAAGGGTTCCGAATAAATCTCGATAAACATCGGCTCGGCCTTCGGAATGTAGGCTGCTTCCACCGCAAAATCCAGGTAGTCCTGATTGACGAACCGGAAATACCGGATATTCAGGGGCAGATGGTGTTGAAAAAAGCTTTGGTGATCGATGTAAGCTTCCCACTGACGCGGGTTGGGTTCCCCGCGCAGATGCTGATCCCCATTTTTGCCCCGCCAGCCGGAAAGAAAGCCTATGCCTGGCTCTTTCTGGTAATTGACAATGAAATCCTTGTAATCCTGGTAGCGCTTTTCGCCGTTTTCGTGCACAAAGGCGGGAAACTGGAGTCTTCCCGCAAGATCCACCAGCACTTCCTGCCAGGCGCGCACATCACGATTCGTTTTGAGGATGGGGTGGCGAATCGAATCGCATACGGCATCGGTCTCAGAAATCGGACGATCCAGCATGGACAAGGTATCGTAACGTTCCAGATAGGTGGTATCGGGCAAAATCAGATCGGCAAAATTGACCATTTCCGAATGATAGGCGTCAGACACCACGATAAACGGGATGCGATACTCGCCATCCTCTGAATCCTTTGCCACTAACATCTTCTGAATTTCTGCAGTGTTCATGCTGCTGTTCCAGGCCATATTGGCCATAAACAAAATCAGCGTATCAATGCGGTAAGGATCATAGTTGTGGGCATTGGTAATCACCATATGCAGCAAGCCCTGAATGGAAAGGGGCGTTTCCCAGGAGAAGGCCTTGTCAATCCGTTTGGGGTTCCCTTGCTCATCAATCACCAGATCTTCAGGTCCGGTCGGGTAGCCCAGGGGAGATGAGGAAAGCGGCTGGTTGGGCGCGCTGTGTTGCGCCGGCTTGACGGGCGGTGGCACCGGCTTCGGATAGGGCGGCTTCGCGCAAAAACCGCCGGGACAATCAATGGTGCCGAGCAGAATTTGCAGCAGATGAATGGCACGGGCCGACTGAAACCCGTTGGAATGCGCAGAAACCCCGCGCATGGCATACATGGAGACCGGACGGCCGATGAACTTGTCGTGTTTCCGCCCCGTCCAATCCGTCCATTCACAGTCTATTTCAATGGTCTCCTCAAAAGCCACCTGGGCCATCTCCAGGGCGAGACGTTCAATGGTTTCCGCCGGCACGCCGGTGATTTTACTTACCTGTTCCGGGGCATAGGATGCATCCAGATACTTTTCGATCATCAAGGACATCACGGTACGCACGGTGCGTCCGGCCGGGGTAATATGCTTATCCAGCAACGACAGGGAGGGATTGGAGCCCGCTTCCATGCCATCTGCGAAATTCTGG
>NZ_JBYCKP010000310.1:0-11878 GCF_057473445.1 Acidithiobacillus sp. TH-A36
GCTTTCCGACCGGCATCAGCGCGACACCCGCACGCAGCTCGGCTACCGTGATCGCGGACAGGTAGAGCGTTTCCAGCGCTTGCGCGTCGAGCCAGTCAAGGACACGCGCATGAGGCTCCCGGCGCTGTGTTTCCGAAATCACGTTCGTATCGAGCAGGATCATTCGAAGCGCGCTGCGCGGGCTGGGGACTGGATGCGCGCGTTCTCGAAGAGGGCGACTTCTTCATCCGTCAGACCACCCGTCTCGCGAGCCATAGAGGCCAGAAACGAGCCAAGTTTCACGCGTCCCTCCGGCTTGGCTGCCCGCTCCAGAATGTCGCGGATCTCCGCCTCGGTGCTGCGGCCATGATGGGCGGCTTGGATGCGGAGAGCCCGATGCACCTCATCGGGCAGATTTCTTACGTTCACGTTGGCCATTTGATATATCTCCATCAAAGTCTATCAATGCACTCATTGTATAGATATGACATCAAGGCGCAAGCTGCCAGCGATGCCCAGGACGTGCCTAAAAAGTAGCAGGAATATCACTTATACGCCGGAAAGTGGCCCGCCGCTTGGACAAAGCCCTGGCTTGAAGTTTTTGAATCGCTGGCCCATAGTGACCACCGGTGACTACTTTCATGTCCAGAGGGCTTCATCATGTTGACGATCAATCTCAAAGACGCCAAGGCCAAGTTTTCCAGCATGGTAAATGAGGCCATGAATGGCGAGGTGGTCACCATCACCCGACACGGTAAACCGGTTGCCGCATTGGTCTCCGTGGGTGTTGCAGAAGCGATTCGGAAATCAATGCAATCAAAACCGCCTGGGCTTGTGCACTACCTCAAAACTTTTCCGGGTGATTCGCCCATTGAGCGCAACCCGCTGCCGTCACGCCCCGTAGAGTTGTGATGGGTTTTTTGCTCGACACGGATGTTATTTCCATGCTCTCGCCGGGTGTTTTTAGACAGCAAAGGCGCTACAGCGAAGGCGGCTGATCTCAGAATATGGCTTTTGGGCTTGATGGCGAATTATGGAGATAAAATCCTTGGGTTGGATGCCAAAGGTGCTGTATTGTCTGGTCGTCTGGAAGCCTTATCCTTGGCTGCGGGTCATCATCCGGGCATGGCGGATGCGGTGATTGCTGGCATCGCCAAGGTTAATCATCTTGTTGTGATTACGCGCAATACTCGGCATTTCTTGTCATTCGGTATTGAGGCGGCCACTCCGGATCAGGCCGTTTTATTATTCAAACCCGAACAGGGTCAGAGTATTAGCTTGGTTACCTAACCTTATGAGTGTATGCGAGTTTTTTACCTTTTCTGCGACCTTGTCTGTTTTGTTTATTGCGGGTGCCGGGTCAAACGTCCGCTGCAACGATTTGTTAGCTGCGGGCTTCACGCTCGCGCCCTTCTCGAACAGCGCTGACAATTTCGTCTCGGCTGAGATTCAACTTCACGCCCTTGACGTCCAGAGGAGACAGAGATTTCTGAACCGGGCGGATGAGGAATGCGCGACCATCTCGACGTGTGATTTTCACCGCCCCTTCAAGTTGGGCTGAATCGAGTACGGTCGAGAACTTTTGACGAGCTTCAGAGAATGTGTAGACCTTCATGAGCTAGACCTCCAGGATTTTGATACTCAAGGACTCAGCCACCTGTTTAAGAGGTTGGTCAAGGGTAAGCAGTGGTGAATGGGATTGCATGGCGCACACCAGCAAGTAGGCGTCGTATGCGTAGATGCGATGCTTGGATACAAGAGCCAAAGCTTGATTCAGATTCACCTCAACCAGCTTGATGGAAATCTCAGAATAGGCATCCAGGCATGCTGTGGCCTGCTTCAATGTCGTACGACCACGTTTGATCATGGCCGAAAAGGCATTGCCCATTTCCCAGTGAACGGAACTCGGCGCGATCAAATTACGACCTGCTGTGAGCTCCAATGCCCGATTTCGGCCTGGTTCATATGTGACAACCGCGATGAGTACTGATGTATCGATGGTGATGAGCATGTCTTGCAGTCCATGCACCTGTACAATTGCACCATTGTATCAGGTCTTGCTCCAAGCAGCTAACATTTCCTTGAGCAAGGTCAGCATGTGAGTACGGTCAGAGATATTGATGGTTTTAGAAGTGCTGATGGTCACATAGCGTGAGAGGGTGCGCAGTCAACTCCCCGCCGTTCCAGGGCGGGGAGAAGGTTAAGCCACGGCGCTCAAGGACAGGTGAATTTCCACATCGTCCCAAGGCACAAAAATCTGCTGATCTTCCGTTTTGTCGATAAGGTGGTGCTCTGTGAGTTTCTGAACATCGGTATGCACGTTGCTGTAGTTCCTGTTCAACTGCCTGGCTAGCGCGTAGATGGACTGTGGGCCATTCTTTTTGAGATGTTTCAGCAGCACCAACCGCGCTGGCGTAAGCTCACGAAAAAGCTGTACAGAATCGGAAAAACTCAGGTGATAATCTGCTTCCGGTAGAATCTCTGCACGGTCCAGTTTTTGGGCAATTTCCCGCAGCTCGGCTACCGTGATCGCGGACAGATAGAGTGTTTCCAGCGCTTGCGCGTCGAGCCAGTCATGGACACGCGCATGAGGCTCCCGGCGTTGTGTTTCCGAAATCACGTTCGTATCGAGCAGGATCATTCGAAGCGCGCTGCACGAGCTGGGGACTGGATGCGCGCGCTCTCGGATACCACTGGCAGACCGAATGCCTCGGCGGCACGACATTGGCTTGAAGTTAAAGTGCCTCGGCGCAGAAGGTGACTGGTGTGACGATGCGCGTGCGGCCGATGTTACCGCGTCGGAGCAGACCGGCGCGATGGTCACCAGTCACGAGGTAATCAGCATTACCAGCCAGAGACATTGCTAACAAAAAGGTATCATCCGGATCGTCGGCCTCGATATCTTTCGGTAGCGGCGGCAGCGTGTTGAGCACAAGGGCGCGCTGAATGTTGTTTATCATGGTGCCAATGCGATGTGCAGGCAGGATGGTCTTGATCTTCGGGTAACGGCTCACCCGGCGCAGTTCATCGAGCTGCGCTGCACCTGTCACCAGTTCAAAACGTGCCGCAAGCCAAGCGCGATAAATGATGTCTGGAGGGCTGTGCGACGAGATCAGTGCGGCCAGCAGCACGTTAGTGTCGAGGACGACCCGCATCAGTGTTTACGCGCCCACTGTACCGCCTCGTCGATAAGGGCATTCAGTTCTGTCTCGTCCATACTCGCCGTGGCAGCTTTGGCTTGCTCGACAGCCCGCTCAAAAAGATAGGCGCGGACTGCCTCCTCAATGAAACGCGATAGGTCGCCCTTGCGACCGCCGCCCTGCGCGGCAATAAACATACGCACGGACTGATCTATTTCCGGCGATACGGCGATATTCCAGCGTACGGTATTCATAAAGCCCTCCAAAAAGTGTTTATGTACATAAGTGTTTATACGCTCAGGTCGGCGTGTCTGCAATGCAATCAAAACCGCCTGGGCTTGTGCACTATCTCAAAACTTTTCCGGGTGATCCGCCCATATTATTCAAACCCGAGCAGTGCCAGAGTATTAGCCTGGTTACCTAAGCCTTATGAGTGTATGCGAGTTTTTTGCCTTTTCTGCGACCTTGTCTGTTTTGGTTATTGCGGGTGCCGGTCAAACGTCCGCTGCAACGATTTGTTAGCTGCGGGCTTCACGCTCGCGCCCTTCTGTGGCGCGGAAGCGCTGCGCCTGAATGGCCAAACTGGATTCGACGATGACAAAGTAGCGACCTGTGTCTAAAATGGCATCAAATGATGCTGTAATGAGGTTTCTCAAATGCGAACGACCGTTAATCTGGATGATGACCTCCTTGTGCAGGCCAAAAATCTTTCTGGTGTGGAAGAACGGGGCGCGTTGCTGAAAGAAGCTTTGCGTGCCTTGATTGAGCGCGAAAGCGCCCGACGCCTGGCGCGACTGGGTGGAACGGAATCGCAATTACAGGATATTCCGCGTAGACGAGAGCCAGCCGCTTGATTCTGGTGGATACTTCAGTCTGGATTGACTTTTTTCGCGCTGGAGACCGGGAGCTCGCTGTATTGTTAAACCGGGGCGCGGTGCAGGTTCATGATTTTGTGATCGGTGAAATTGCCTGCGGAAATCTCAAAAACCGGCAACAGACCCTCTATCTCTTATCTTGCTTGCCCCGATCCACAAACAGCTCGGCTGAGGAGACGCTTTTTTTCATTGAGCGGCATAATTTAATGGGGCGCGGAATTGGGTATGTAGATGCCAGTATTTTGGCCTCTGCCGCGCTCACTCAAAGCGATTTATGGTCCCGCGATAAACGCCTCATGCAAATAGCTGGTGAGCTGGGTTGTGCTTATGTTTCTGGTTTATCTGCATAAACAGGATTCGTGCCACAGTGGCCGGCAAAGTAATTCATTGAGGGCATTTGTATATTATCGCTTGCGGGCGTACAGTTTTTGCTTGTGTATGTACGGCTATTCCACTGGGGCATTTTGAGACCCGCTATTTTCGGGACTACGTTTGGATTGTCGGGCACATCGGCTGGGATTATCAGACCGATCTGGAGGGGTTTTTGCCATGGATAGAGCAGGGCAGTTTGTTTTTGCTCCATAGTGCCCGCTACCTCCCCGAAAATCCTGCCCCACTGGCAGGATCTGCTCTGGCGGATCGGGAAGTGAGGGCTACGGCGAAAGCGTCAGCTTGGACATTACCAGTGATATACAGGGTGTGATGTTTTAAGATAAAAGAACCATAACGTGAAACTTCAGACAAATAGCGGTCAAACCTCTCAAACCATACTCGCATCGCCTTAGAATTGTTTCAGAAATGTTACATTCATGACAAAAAATTGGCGGGCTGAATAGCGTCGAACCAGCTTGTTCACACGTTTTTTTATGTTAAACTTATACACAAATATCAAAATATTTAAGGCGATAATTATGCGGTGTAGCAATTATTTTTTATGCCTAAAATGCGGCTTATTGCTGCTATGCGCTTTATTTCTCCCGTTGTCAGCTTTCGCGAGTACCTTACCCGGCGTAGGATTTTACTACGGCTCCGGCCCCGCGCCCGGGGCCTTTCATGATTTCAACTGGGTAGTCGTCAACCCTGGGAGTCAACGCCTGCCTGCTGATTTTAGTAAAAATCAGCAGGTTTTTGCATATGTCAGCATCGGCGAGACCACACCAGGTGATGCCCGCTATCAAAACCTGCCTGACCATTGTGCCATAGGCACCAATCCCAACTGGGGAGGCAAAATTATCAACCTTGCTCATGCCAATTGCCGCAGTTATTTATTGAATCAGGTTATTGATCCTATCTGGCAGCAGGGTTACCACGCTTTTTTTATGGATACGCTGGACTCTTTCAGGCTGGTCGACAAAAGCGCCGCCGCTCAGAAAGAGCAGGAAGCGGGGCTCGTACAACTCATTAAAGCCATCAAAGCAGCGCATCCCGATGTACAACTCATTGCCAATCGTGGCTTTTCGGTGCTTCCCGAAATTCATCAGGATCTCGTTGGTGTTGTTGCGGAATCCTTGTTAAAGCAGTGGAATCAAGGCACAAGAACTTACACATCCGTGCCCGATAGCGACCAAAAGGCCCTGATTGCAGAACTTAGAAAAGTCCAGGGGTATGGGCTTCCCGCCATAGTCATCGACTACATGCCGCCCAAACTCAATCGCCAGGGTTGGTGGAAAGATGCCCAAAAGATTCAGTCATTGGGCTTTGTCCCTTATGTCACGGATTCCGGACTGACGGCGGTTGGCGCAGGATTACGCGAACCCATGCCCCGTCATGTGCTGATCATGTACAACAGCACCGACCCCGAACAGTACAGTTCTGCCTTTGCCAATGGTGCCATGCCTCTGGAATACCTCGGTTACATACCCCGTTTTCAGCGTCTGTCCGGGCCATTGCCTGCTAAACCGCGCGCTGGAGAATATGCTGGCGTCATTCTGTGGAGTGATGGTGAACCGGTTAAGGATGTCGCCGGAATTTCTCACTGGCTCGATGAAGCCAGGGCACAGGGTATTCCTGTTTTGTTGATCGGTGATTTTCAGGACGCACTGGATGCCAAAACCTATATGGACCTTGGTATGAACCAGCCGACAAGCCGCGAAGTAGGCTCTCTGAGTATTGCGTTCCAAAATAAAAATATGAGCCATGAAATGCCGGTCACGGCTAATCCTCGGGACTTTATACAAATAACAGCTCCCTCCGACAGCAAAATCTGGCTGACCTTGAAAAGTTCTGCGGGTGACAACGAGGATGCGGCGGCGATCACGCCCTGGGGTGGCTATGTGTTATCGCCCTACATACTGACGACGCTTCCCAATAAGGACACCCGCTGGTTGGTAAATCCCTTCCAATTATATCGCGAGGCATTTCGTTTGCCGGAAATGCCGGTGCCGGATACCACCACAGAAAGTGGACGACGACTGTTCATGGCCCACGCAGATGGTGATGGTTTTGTAAGCCGCGCGCAATTTCCGCCATACCATATTGCTGGTGAGGTTTACATGCACCGGATTCTGGAAAAGTACAAACTGCCCTTTACCGGCTCTGTCATTGTAGGCGATTTACTGCCGGGGAATCGGGGGCTGTATCCGGCCCTGGCCCCCTTGGGCAGCAAAGTGGCCCAGGAAGTTTTCCGGCTGCCCTATGTCGAAATAGGCTCACATATGTGGTCTCACCCTTTCGACTGGCCTGCCATTGAAGCCGGAAAGGATTATCCTGGTATCAACCTGCCAGTTCCTGGTTACAAATTCAGTCCTTATATGGAAGCTGTTGGCGCTGCCAAATGGATTGATAAACATTTGGCCCCACCGGATAAAAAAGTCGTCATTGACCAGTGGTCCGGTGACTGCGAACCGGATGCCCAGGTAGTGGGTCTGGCTTATAAAGCCGGGTTGATGAATATCAATGGTGGTGAAAGCACCATCAGTAAAAAAAATCCGAGTATTACAGCCGTACCCCCCATCGGCATTTTTCGGGGAAAATGGCTGCAGGTGTTTGCCCCGGATGCCAATGAAGACTATTTCACCAACCAGTGGCACGGACCCTACTGGGGCTTCGAAAACGTCATCCAGACTTTTGAAATGACCAACAAACCACGCCGGCTGAAACCCATAGACATATACACGCACTGGTATTCAGCCACCAAGCTGGCTTCTATTTCTGCTTTGGACAAGGTTTACCAATGGGTTCTGACGCAATCCATCACGCCAATTTACGTGGCTGATTATGGACATATTGCCAATAACTTTTTCACCATTCATCTGGCTCGCGAAGGCAAAGGTTTCTGGATTGGCGGAGCAGAAGACCTGCGGGAATTACGCATGCCCACCGGCCTGGGAACCCCGGAAATTGCCCATAGCCAGGGAATAGCTGGATATAATCCAAGTCCCAATGGCAATATTTACGTTCATATGGATGGGAGTTCGTCCGTTTATCTTGCGTTAGGCCAAAGCCCGAAACCTTTCCCTTATATCATCAGCGCTAACGCACCCATTGCAGCATTTACCGCTGAAAACAGGGGGTTTACCGCCAAACTGAAGGGCTATGTACCCGTACAGGTACAAATGGGAAATGTGCAAAACTGCCGCGCCAGCATGAACAGGCAGACAACAGCCATTCCTGCCAACGGGCAATTGCAAAGCACTGCGCATGACGTCACTCTGCATGTCTCCTGCTCTCAATAAACCGCAACTTCCGGCGCAGTACGTACTGCGTCCGGCCAGTATTTTTATTTTTATTGTCGTGGTTTTGGCCGTGATTCTGGCTATTGCCTGGAGTTATGGCTGGAACGGTAAGCTGGACTTCAAAAACTCATCCGCCAATGACAAAGCACGTATCCAGAGTGCAGAGCTTTTGCTGCAAAGCGGCCAGTATCAAGCGGCATCCCAACAATTGAAACCCATTCTTGGTCGTCCCCAGGATCCGGTTTACCGTCAGGCGCAACACATGCAATGGAAAATTGACTGGACCAATGCCATGGCCCGGCCCCCGCATTCTGCAGCCAGGGCAAAGGCCCAAACTGCGCTTGCCCTACACCTGGATCAATTACTTAAGGAAGGCCATTGGTCTGCCAAAGATTATGCGCATTTTGCCATTGATGCCCAAATGATCGGGGCTTATGACCAGAGCGCAGAAGCGTGGTTGGCCGTAGCCAGAGAAAATCCGGAAGCCGCCACGCAAGCTATGAATTCGGCGGCAGCTGCGTGGACCGCAAATGGTAAAAGTGTCAAAGCAGGACAACTGCTTCTGCAAATGGCATTGCACAGCAGGCAGACTTCCTTGCAAAAAGATTATTTTATCCGTGGCCTGGCCCTGATTCAGGGCGGCGGTGGTGCCAGACTGGCCCTGGTTCAGGGTGAAAAAACCTTGTCAGGACTGCCCCAACTCGCAAAAGAACCCGATATTGTTTTGATCATGGCGCGTCTGGCCTTGTCTGCTGGACAACCCGGACTCGCCGCCCAATGGTTAAAAGCGCAACTCGAAAGTCCAGCACAGAATCATCGTCCATGACCACGTCAAAGCTGCTGCTGGGGATAATTTTGCTGGCTACAGGAATCGCGGCGCAGGCTCAGGATTCTGCAGCGGCGACACCATGGTGGAAAGCTCCGGGCAGTCTCGCCGCCGACGATGCAAAGTGGCGAGCGGAATATACTCAACAAAAGGATGTTGCGGACGCTTTTGCCGCCAGTCTGGCGCAAAGCATAAAGACGGGGAAAGGCATGGGATATCTGGACCAGGGGGGTGTTTCTCCTTCCTGGTACAAGCCCCCCCTGCTTGTTCAACCGTTTCCAGGAAGCTTTTCCTCCAGACTCTATGATTTGGCTTATAGTGCCTTCCTGCAAAGCCGTCAGCTAGACGAGGCCTATCGCCTGGCTTATACCGCAGTACTGCAGGTGCCGGAAAACATCCTCTGGCGGCAAAGGCTCATTCAGGTCGGCACCTGGCTGGGACAAAGGGAAATGGTTTTGCAGCAATGGCAATGGATGGCGCAGCGCGAGGTGCCGGGGGCTCGTGCTGCAGCGGTCAGGTTGGCGGCTGCACTATCCCGGCCGGATATTGTCATCCAGTTGCTTTCACCATTGGCCAGAGCCGGACAACTCAGTGATGCTGACTGGAAAACCCTGATTTATGCTTACGGGCAGTTGAGTGAACCGGATAAGGCCATTACCGATATCAATCAGTCGCTGCAACGTACGGGCTCCAATCGGTTCTTGTTGGAGCAGAAAGCCTATCTCAGTTATCAACGGGGCGAAATAGCGCAGAGTCTGGCGGCTCTGCAAGACGTCGAAAAACATTTCCAGGCTACTCCCGACATAGCCGTACAGGAAGCCCGCCTGTTCTCCATGCAGGGGAAATATGCGGAAGCTTTTGCTGCCATGGACCGGGTACGCAGCAAAGCCAGTCTGAATAATGTCCCGTTTTGGCATTTACTGGCTGTTCTTGCCTGGGAAATCCATGATCACGAAGCGGCCTTTGATGCCGAGAAAAAACTGTACCTGCTGGGTGCCGCCAGTCAATATGACTTGCAACGCTTGATCATACTGGTCGGCTCGAAAAATCCAGAAGCGGCCCTGGTTGTTGCCCAGCGGGGCTGGAAAAAATATCAATTTCCCTACTTTTATTTTGAGAGCCTGACCTATGCAGGTCAGGCGCATAAATGGAAAACACTGGAGCAACTTTTACAGTCAATTCCTGCCCATGACCCTCAGGGACTACGCTCTTATGCCACTTATTGGCTGGCTATGGGTCAGTGGGCCAATGCCGTGGAAAATTATCCTGCAGCAGAATGGGCGTATACTGAAGCGTTACGTCTGAATCCAGAGGATGAAATCGCCAAAAACAATCTGCTCTGGATGCTGGTCGATTCTGGAAATGTCCACGCATTGCGGGCTTTATTGGCGGGCGACGTCCTGCAGGCACCAGAGAGTCTTCGGAACGTGACACAAAATGCACTGGAGCGCCTGGGACACAACACAGCAGCCTTGTTCCTCGCCCGGCAAAATTTGCCATCGTCTCAACCCAACAGCCTTCGGCTCCTCAATGAGGCCTCTCTTTGGGAGTCGGCTGGCAGTCCCGGCATCGCCTGGTCATTACGGCAAAACGTCATCGCTGACAGCCTGTCCAGTCTTCAGAAAAACCACGGGCAAGGGGTTACGCCACATGAATAAACGTCAACTGCCAGCCCATTCAAAAATCGCCCTGACTTCATTCAAATTTCTGATTGCCAGCGGTTCTCTGGTTTTCAGCGTAAAAGTGCTGGCCGACACTCAAATGCTGTCCCGCCCCCCGAAGCAACCCACTGCTCCAAGCAAAATCGCTCCTCAAAAAATCAATAGCCAGGACGACGCCCTCCATACCCTGGCATCAGCACTGGCTGCATCGCCCAAAGAAGGCAATCAGACACAGGCCATTCTTCTGGCTGCGGCTGATCGTGGCGATTATCTGCCCGCCATTTCCTGGAGTCTGGCGCAAAAATATTGGAGTTTAGCGGAGATTCTGGTCGAAAATAATCCCGGGCTTACGCCCTCCTGGGTGCGTCTCAGTCTGGCTTTACATAAAAAAGACCTAAGCACCATCCAGACCCTGCTGGACCATCCGGCTGATTTACCGCCAAAGGAAATGTTTCAGGCTGAAGAAGATTTGGGGCGCCCGCGTCAGGCACAATCCCTGGCTATTAAAGCCCTGCAGGTGAATCCCTTTGACCGGGAATTGCGGCGTATGTATGTGGACAGCCTGGCCCATACGGCCAGTTATGCAGGTATTCAGGGGAGCTGGCAAAGCTTCAATGGTCTGCAACTTTATGGACCGGAGCTTAACGCCCGCATTCATACTTCGCCGTTTTGGGGCATACAGATCCAGAGCCAGAACTTATGGCAGAACGCAAATAGCGACACACAGCTGATTACCACCCCGCGACTGCAAAATCGCACTGATGTAGGCGTTTTTTGGGATAGTCGCCGTTGGCAGGGAGATCTCCGTGTTGGCGAATACCGGGGGCTGCAAAACAACTGGACCAGCAAGCTGGCAGCAAGCTGGCAAATGACCAGCAGCACCAGCCTTTCAACGCGCCTGGCTTATCACTCCCAGACTTTCCAGAGCCCGGCTTTGGCTGTTGCCGGCATGGCCAATCGTGCAGAAATGCAACTTGCTCAGACCTTCAATGCATGGACGGCCAATGCCGCTCTTGGTTGGAATCAGTATCTTGGCCAGGATGGTATTCAGCAGGGCACTGATACCTATGGTGAATTGGGCGCATTCTGGCGCAGCAACCTTGGACCCTGGGAATTTCATGTCGGCCCATTTGCGGATTATCACGCACTTCAGCGTCGCGCAGCCCCCGAGGGCGTAATTGCCCGGGCGCTTTCCACAGATGCCCGCAATATGGACAGCATCCTGCCCGGAAGTTATGCCGATTATGGTGTGCGCCTGCAATGGGGAGCGCTGGAGCAGAATTTACATCCCGGCTGGACACCCAATCTGCAACTCAGCGTCTATGACAACTCCCGATTCGGCTTTCAATATCAACTGAACGCCGGGGTCAGTACATCGGTAATAGGGCCAGATCGCCTCAGCCTGGAGTTTTCCCAGGGACAAGGGGGGAATGGTCTGGCATTGAATCAGCGTATTTTCGCTTTAAATTATCGTTTTTATTTTTAATATGATCTGTTGAGGGAGAAAAAATATGTTAAAAACAAAAGGAATCTGGATTCCCATTTTGGCATTCATACTCAGCGGTTGCGCAGGGATGAACGTCCAGTCGGCTAAACCCGTTGCGCTGAGCAAAGGGGCGGCCTGGACGGTATTGCCCTTTGCCAACAACACGGAAACTCCGTTGGCCAATGAACGTGCGGCAGCACTGGCAGCGGGTATTTTACAAAGTGACAATCAGCGCCT
>NZ_JBYCKP010000311.1:0-1414 GCF_057473445.1 Acidithiobacillus sp. TH-A36
GATCCCGAACAGGTGCTGGCGGGGTTGCGCTACGGCAAAATCATGATTCTTTCGGATGCCGATGTGGATGGGAGCCATATTCAGGTGCTGATTTTAACGCTGTTCCTGCGCCATTTTCCGGCACTCCTCCGGCGTGGGCATGTATTTGTGGTGAAGCCGCCCCTGTATCGGGTAGATACTACCTGGCGCGGCAAGGCCCGCAAGATTTACTGTGAAGCCGAAGCAGAGCGGGATGCGGCCATGGAGCGTCTTCGCGCTGAAGGCGTCAAGGAATCCGCTATTTCGGTTCAGCGTTTCAAGGGCCTGGGCGAGATGAATCCAGATCAACTCTGGGAAACAGCTTTGTGTCCAGATACCCGGTCATTGGTCCCCCTCACCATGACACTTTCCGAACAAGCCTTTTTGCAGGAACGCTTCAATCTGCTCATGGGCAAACAGTCGGCGGGGGAGCGCCGGGCATGGATGGAAAGGGATGGCTGGACGGCCGATCTGGATGTTTAGGTGGAAGCTGACGACGCCATAATGTCGGCGGCCATCAATTTCATGAAAGGGAATGCGGCCTGGTTAAGCCGTTCTTCCTTGCTCTGTACCGCCATCAGCGCCTGCTCCAGTTGCTGCACGCGCGTTTCCACAAAATCCACGGCTTTGGCAATCTGTTGCAGGGCCTGTAATTCTTCTTCCGTCTGCGCTTCGAAACGCTGGAGTTGCTGGTCCATGACGGTCATGATTCTGTCCACCCAGCTTTCCGCATCCCGACGCGTTTCCATCACGAAGTCTCTTGTGCGCATCGCCACGGTCAGAAACATTTTGCGGACCACCGCACCTTGCGTGTTCACGGCAATTTCCATGGTCTTTCCGAAACGCTCATAGGTTTCCGCCATGGCCAGCAGCTCCGCTCTTCGCGGCATCATCGCATAAGGCACCGTTTTGAGATCCGGCAGGGCATATTGTGCCTGCAACGCCTGGTATTCCGCAGCAAATCCCTCCGAAACGGTTTGTGCCCCAGACAAGGCCCGGTCAAAATGCGCAATGGCCTCACTGAAAAACTGGCGCAACCGCTCGACAATGCCGCTCGTCGTCCAGGCCGAAAGCATTTCCGCCCGAGCCTGGTTAATGATCACATCGAAATCATGCGGCGATAAGGGCGTCAGCAGATGTTCCTCAACCGCCTGATGAAACCGCTGGCTTTGCGCTTCGAAATGCAAGCGGTCGGCATGAAAACGCTGTAACAAGGCCTGATGTTGTGCGATGAGTTTGGGGACCTTTTCTTCGGTGCGCTCTTTCAGACTCAATACACTCTGCTTTTGTGCTTCCAGTCGTTGCCGTTCTTCCTGCAAGCGGCTTTTTTGTTCGGAAAGCCCATTTTTCACCAAAGCCTCGCAGATTTTTCGGATGGCCGCGTGCTGGGCCGGCA
>NZ_JBYCKP010000312.1:0-1111 GCF_057473445.1 Acidithiobacillus sp. TH-A36
ACGTACTGGTGGTTCATGGTCATGACGGTCTGGATGAAATCAGTCTTTCTGCCCCCACGGACATGGCCGAACTGAAGGATGGGGTGATTTCGCGCAGTCGGATTCAGCCGGAGGACTTCGGTATTGCGCGCGCGCCGCTGGCCAGCCTGCAAATCAACAGCGTAGCAGAAGCATTGTCGGCCGCCGAAGAAGTCCTGCAAAACCGGGCGGGACCGCGCCTGGATGTGGTTTTACTGAACGCCGGGGCCGCGCTTTATGCGGCAGATGTGGTACCCGATATGGCGGTTGGTGTGGTGTTGGCAAGAGACATTTTGAAGTCAGGCGCTGCCTGGAGTAAATGGCAGGAATTACTGGGCAAAAACCAATAAAGGATCCGTATGACGGACATACTCCAGGAAATCATTACCCGCAAACACGCTGAAGTCATTGAACGCAAGGCCCGTCTTGGTTTGGCTGAATTGCAGGAATCCGTAGCCCTGAGCGGGCCAGCCCGTGATTTCATCGGCTCTATCCGCAGTAAAATCAGTGCCGGGCAAGCCGCAGTCATCGCCGAAATCAAAAAGGCCTCCCCTTCCGCAGGCATTATTCGGGAAGATTTCAATCCTGTCAGCATAGCCCAGGATTACGTAGCCCACGGCGCGGCCTGCCTGTCGGTGCTGACGGATGAGCATTATTTTCAGGGCGCCGACATTTACCTGTCGGCTGCCCGGGAAGCCTGTTCCATTCCGGTGCTGAGAAAGGATTTCTGCATTGATCCCTATCAGGTCTGGGAAGCACGCGCCATTGGCGCGGATGCCATCCTCCTCATTGTCGCGGCATTGTCGGATGAACAACTGCAAACCCTGGAAGAATCTGCCCACTCCCTGGGTATGGCCGTACTGGTCGAAGTACACAACGGTGCAGAACTCCAGCGTGCCCTGAAATTGCGTACTCCATTGATTGGCATCAACAACCGCGATCTGCATCGCTTCGTGACCGATATTGAAACCACCCTGCAGTTACTTCCACAGGTACCCGAAGACCGCATTGTGGTCACCGAAAGCGGCATTCGCCAGGTTGAGGATGTCCTGCAACTGCGTGCGGCGGACGTCAACGCTTTCCTCGTCGGCGA
>NZ_JBYCKP010000313.1:0-14909 GCF_057473445.1 Acidithiobacillus sp. TH-A36
ACCAGGTGGCCGTTACCTTGCCCCGCGTCCAGCGCGGCCACGGCGCCCTGGCCATCTGCATGATTGACCTCGATCATTTCAAGCCCATCAATGATCTTTACGGCCACGAGGCGGGGGACCATGTGTTGCGCGTGGTGGGCCGCCGCCTGCACGCCGCCCTGCGCCGCAGCGACTATGTGGCGCGTCTGGGTGGAGATGAATTTGTGCTGCTGATTGAAGGCTTCAACCACTTCGAGGAGCTGGAACTGATTCTGGTCAAAATCGAGGTCACCGTGAATGAACCCATTCATCTGCAATCGGGTGTTGTGGTCGGGGTCCGTCTGAGCATGGGGCTGTGTTTGTATCCTTCAGACTATGCGGGTGATTTCGAGACTCTGCTGCGCTATGCCGACCAGGCCCTGTACCAGTCCAAGGCCAAGAAACGCCAGCGCACCCGGTACTGGGAATTATTCGTCATGGAAGAAGCGTCTGGCGAAGCAATCAGTAAAGGCAGTGCTATACACACACAGATCGACAGGAGCGATGCAGACGAAAGTGGATAGATGTGATGCGCAGGATGCCCAACTGCAGACGCGAATTGTCATTGTCGATGACCAGTCCACCGCCGCAAGCATCTCGGAAAAATCAATCTGGAACCAAACGGCAGCAATACCGCAAAATTTCCAGAAAACCTGCCGGGCACTAACCGCTTATCTCGACGGCAAGCCCCAGACACGATGACCATGAACCCGCCATAGCCCTGCCTGCATCATGGGTAAGCGGATACAGCATTGCGCTTAAAACGGTATTGTTAGACTGGCTCCCACATAACTCCGATGATAACCAGCCCCCCCACCATAAGCACTGGCTACCTGAGAATAGCCCCCGGTGAGACTGAACTGTAAATGCGTCGAAACAATGCCGGTAATAGTGCCGTAAAAGTCAGTTATGGGCGTGGTGATACCGTCTATAGTCTGGTCCCCATATCCTGCATAAAGACGCATCACCGAGTATGGAGAGAATTTCTGCACGTAAATAATATAACCTAATGCTTCCCTGTAGTGATGGGGGCTGAAATATGCGTTTGTTGGTGAGCCGTTGATTGAGATTCGCAAAGGCGTTCCGCTGGTATAAGCCCTGAAATATCCCTGAACACCAACACTGATGGGCAGGCTGCTAAAGCTGTAAAACTCAGGGGTAACACGAACGACTACTCCGTCACGCTGGTTGCCATCACTAAAAGCCTGGTGAAAATAAGCGGCGCCCACGGTGCCGATATTTCTGAGGCGTCCGAAGCCCCCCAAACTGACCGTATTGACGAGAATTTTATTTTCCACGGCAGTAACCGTACGAATAGGTTGTCGATCAAAGCTGAGGTTGAGACCCCAGGAATCGCTGGGCTGATAATTCAGCTGTCCTGCCAGCCTTCCAAAAGTCCAGTTTCTCGCGGTGCTGACTCCGCCAAGTATGCTGTAATTCCAGTTGGTATTTATGGGTGCAGACCAGCCACCTTCCAGGGTCGAAAGGCCAATCTGACCATCGCTGTCGTTTATTTGCGTTTGGCGAAAGCCTGCATACCACATGGTGGGACTGAGGCTGTTGTCACCGAGTCCGACGCCGGGAATGGTGACCCCGGCCTGGTATGTTTGATTGATGTTGTGGTCGCTATCACTGCTGTACTGATAGCCCACGTTAATACGATCATGCAAAGGATAGTACACAAAATCAGAGGTTTGCCTGAAAAGCTGCGCTTGCCATTGAGGTCCAGGGTAAACCCCATGGGGTGCGGCCAGGTCCAGATGTTTCCAGGCAATGGTATCCCAACTCAATAAGGCGCTGGCAATGGCAGATTGCAATTGCGGGCCCGCACCCATGCTGCGAACCGGTTTTAAAATATCATAAGCTTCTCTTTGACGTCCTAAATTGATGAGTGCCCTGGCTAAACCCACCCGCATGGTTTTTTGATCCCCAGGACTATGGGCGATGGTGATGCCCTGGGAATAGGCGTTTTCTGCTTCGTGAGAATTACCAACCCAAAGTGCGGCATACCCAAGGCCAGACAGGGCGGCAAGCTGATCATCATGGTATTTGTCGGGATGGCGACGGATTTCATCTCTGGCTTTACGAAAATAAGACAAAGCCAAATCAGGATGTTCTTGTGTCAAAGCTTCGCGTCCCAGCCGGATATCATGTCCCGGGTCTGCAGCTGCAACAGTAGCACCAGAAAAAAAGATCAGCCCAGCAATGACTGCCATGGTTTGGATAGGTTTTTTTTTCACTTGGTACCCCATTTTTTTCTCAGGCTTAACAATTCTGAACCATAACCGGCGAGCGATGCTGGAGACATAAGTAATTGCGAAAGAAACACATAGAGAAACATGCCACGAAGATTTTTGCGAATGTGTATTCCGCGTTCTTTAAACATGGTGCTTTGTACCGAGAAAATCACGACGTTATTCAGTGCTGCCAAAGGTAATAGCAAGAGGGTTACTGGTCCGGCAAGCAGGAAAAATCCAAAGCAGGCGGCAATAAGCCCCGGGATAAAAAACAAGAGATAACTAAGATCCAGCCATGGAAATAACATATTCATGAAAACGAACTGGAGAGTTATTCTTCTTTTTAAAAAAATGCCAGGATGTGCCCGTATTGCTTCAAACATGCCGCGTGCCCAGCGCCGGCGTTGTTGAAAAAGCTGTTTGTAAGTTTCAGGTACGTTGGTAAATACAATGGCATTTTCGGCATAACCAATCCGGTAACCTTGCTTTAGTAATCCCCAGGAAAGAACGATATCTTCTCCAACACAAGGAGCCCATCCGCCCATTTCCTTGACCAGGTCGCGTTGATACAAGGAGAATGCACCCTGCGCAACCAGAGTACCCTGATAAAGACTCTGAACTCTTTTGACTACCGCAATGCCGTGGAAGTAATCCCATTCCTGTACTCTGGTGATCCATGATTTTCTTGAGTTGCGTACAGCAATTGCTCCAGCAACTGCAGCAGTACCCTCCGGGTCTCCAAGGTAGCGACCCACAATATATTTTAAGGCGTCCTTGTACAGAAACGTATCGGCATCAACGGTGATGATGATGCCATGCGAAGCTATGGCCAAGCCTGCATTGAGCGCGCTGGCCTTTCCCTGATTTTTCTTTTGTTTGATGAGCTTTATTCTTGGGTCAGTAATTTTTTCGACAATATCTGTCGTTTTATCGGTAGATCCATCATCAATAACAATGATTTCCATGATCCCTGAATAAAATTGATTAAGAATGGATTTCAGAGTGTCCTCAATAGCATTTTCCTCGTTGTAGGCAGCAATTAATATGCTCACTGCCGGTAGCTCACTCGGTGTGTTCATTGGAGGTCTTCGATCCAGAAGAATGCTGAATATGATAATACCTGAAATATATCCAGGGACGATGGCCATGCCACCAATCGCGAATATGGTCAGCACCCATCCAAATAAATCGGCGAGACTATCTATCCACGGGAGGGCGATCCAGATGCTGAATGAAACCCATAAAATGGCACCGAATTGGGCAATGAGAAATTTGCTGTAAACAGGGATGTAAACTTTCTTGTCTGCATTTCTTTGTAATTTTAGTCTTTCGTTATTTGCTGTATTATGACTGGCAAATATTTTATTTTTTTGTGGATGCAATGCGGTGACCACATTTTCATTTGATTCCTGCTCAGTTCTTGTTTCTAGCATGTTTATCCCAACCATTTTGTGGTGTCCATAAAACAAAAGCAAATAATATGCCAATTTAAATATATTGTTTTTTCAGTAAGATACGATTTAGTTGTATCATCGACCAAGAAAAAAATATCTAAAGTAATACAACAATGGTTGAATGTTTGCTATTAATTACAGTTTTTCAATATGTTACAAATTTATTTTGAGTGTTTCATCCACGTTACAGCAGCCTGTTTTTGTGCTTCTTGAGTATCAATAATGCATTAGAGGTGAGCAGAGGAAGCAGGTTGCCGGATATGTTTTCTCCGGGTATCCAAAAAATTCTATTTGGGTTATCATTTTCGCTAAAGACATGTTTGACAGAAAGTGTACTGCATCAGACATATGGCACGAGAAATAGAAACATTAGGAGTATCTTAAGTATGCGAAATCGATTTGTACTTGGCCTTGCTCTGACAGTGTTGAGTGGATTAACCTCTATGGAAGCCAGTGCGGCAGACCAAACTCTCAAGGCTCCACCAGAATCCGCCAGCAAAAAAGCGATTCTGCAACAAAATTCAGATTTCTTTTATCCGCAATTAACGCTGCAATCCAGCGTTTCCTATGCCTACTCAGATCAAAACACGTTGAATCTCAATGGTTTTCTTGCCCTGGGCGCTATTTTTCTAGGAAATATAAATATTTCAAAAGTCAATTCAAATATTTATACGTTCACTGAATCAGCCTACTATCCTGTCTCCAATCGTTTGCAGTTGGTGCTGAACGTGCCGATTGTCTATCGTCAGAGTGTTTACCAGATTGGCGGTGCACAGGATGCGTCTAAAAGCTACAGCCAAGCGACGGTTTCCTCGGGTGGTCCGCGTCTTGGGGATATCAGTTTTGGTGGTTATTACCAGATTTTTAATGAAAGTAAAAACTGGCCCAGTTTGACAGCCAGTCTTCTGCTTACTGCACCTACTGGCATAAATCCCTATGGAATAAAGGTCTACCAACCTGACGCCGGCAACTCTAATCTCATCGTCCCTACTAATTTACCCACTGGTAATGGCGTTTGGACCTTGAACCCGGGGCTCTCTTTTGTGGCCACCTCGGATCCGGCGATTTTTTTTGGAAGTGTCAGTTATTATTATAATTTCAATAAAAATTTTCCTGATATCAGTACGGCAATGGATCAGATTCAGCCCGGGGAAGTCGCATTGGGAAATGCATTTCAATACAGTTTGGGAGTGGCTTTTGCCTTGAATGATCGACTGAGTCTGAGTACTTCTTTTGCCGACCGTATTCAGTCTGACACGCAAATCAGGACTCCAGGTGGCCCATGGACGACACTGGTTGGAAGTGGAGCTAATGTTGCCATTGCCAATGTTGGAATGACTTATGCCTTTAACTCGAAATCTTCAGTGATTATGAATCTTGGTGCGGGAATGACAAGCAGTGCGCCGAGTTTTCAGCTTACGGCCACTATCCCTTATAATTTCTGATGTGATTTAATAGTGGAAAAACAGGGGGATAACTTAGATTAAGTTATTCCCCCTTTTTAAATTCACTAAAAATATTTTATGGCGCAGCAGTTAATCCACGCATACTGCCCAAAATTGACTGTAACTGCGCGATGTTCTGGGTATTTACTTTGTTTTGATTGACACCCAAGGTCAGCTTCATCTGATTTTGTATGATGTTTAAATTGGTGCCCACCTGAGCTATTTGGAATAATCCATTGGGTCCTATGCCTTGACGAACAGATGCCCCTCCATTATTGATTGCCATGGATAACTGTCCATTATTTTGTACAGTCATGGTAGTCGAATTGTTTATATTGTTTACTCCTTCCGTTAGGGCTGTTCCAGAGATGGGAGTGTCCGGTGTGCCTTTAACTACATTCAATGACATTCCGTTCTGAATGGAATTGCTATTCCCCGCAATTTGAATAGCTTGGGTAACTCCCCTGGTGTTATTAATTCCGCTACCATCAACTTGGTTATTGGTGCTTCGGGTGGCTTGCGGCAGGTTACCATTTACAGAATAGGTAATAGTGGGTAAGAAAATATTCCCAGAACTGTTTAGTGCGACATTCATGGTGCTGCGCATGGGTGTTTGGCTATTTTCAGAGGTCCAGTTAGTTTGCATTTCCACGCCAAAATAAACGATGGAGCCACCAATGACGCCGCGTCCCACAATTTTTGACAAGGCTTGATCGGAAACCGGTTTGAAACTGATTGGTAGCACCTGTGTTAAGGGGAGTGCCAACGCTGCTGGACTGAGGAGTAGCGACGAGGCAGCCATACAACAACCCGCCACTACAGCCGTTTTATGTAGTAGATATTCGTTCATGATGTGCCTCTCTCAAGTATATATTTATGATTAAAAGTAATTTGCCTGATCAAAACCAAAGTGTGCCGGCGATACTTTTGTGTTGGGTAAAATGCCATGCAGCAGTTTAAGTGCGCTGGGTGGTTCTGGTGGGCTGAGAAGCACCGAATGTGGTTCAAAGCCTTTCCCGAATACTGCAAAAACAATCTTGTTCCAGTCTTTAAGAAATTGTTTTTTAGGCATGATACGATTCCCAAGGGCAGGATCGGCCAGATAGACGTGTTCTGCTCCCGTTTTCTCAAGAACAACAAAGTGCTTGTAGCCGCCAAGATCCAATAACACTATGACCGGAATATGAATATTTTCGAGCTCTGCGGGAGTGACAATGTATCCATCGCCCTTTAGCCCGATCTTGTCTACATACTTTTTAAGATCCAGCATGGAAAATCCGACTTTTTTAACTTCTGCTGGATCGCTCACGGTGAACAGGCCTTTTATGACCTCTTCTTCGTCAACATTCTGGCCGAATGCGTATTTGAGGATGGTTGCCAATGAAGCGGCTCCACAGGAAAAGTCTGTGTGTTGCCGAACGACATGAATAAAATGCATGCCTATCATGTTCGTGACAGGTAGACGAATGACGCCTGCTCCAGGAATTATCCCGCCAAAGGCTGCTGCCTTGACATCACTGCTTTGGGTAAGAGCAAACACCCCTGCCATGATCAGGCTGGACAAGACAAAAGGACGTATTACTTTGGATTTATACATGATGGCAGCCTCCTGATGAATTTTGTAAAACTGCCACCCCATAGGGGGTGGCGAAGTTTCATCTGGTGCTTACTGAGCGCTGGCAATTGCCATGGTATTGGACTGCTGGTTGCCGTTGCCTGCGGTGACGTTCAGACCGATGTTACCGGAAGCATTCTGCAAGGCATTGCCGCTGACGCTGCTGGTATAGGTCGAGGCCACGGTACCACCAAGATTGGTATAGGCCATCTGACTGACTGGCGCACAAGCCGTTGCCATGGCGTGGGTAGAAGCAACTGAAACCAGTGCCAGCCCATTCTGCTGCTGGTTCTGAACTCCGGTGGCCACGTTGATGCCGATATTGCCGACGGCATTCTCTGCTGCATTGCCATTGATGAAGCTGGAATCGGTGGTTTTGGTATCAGAGGCAATGTTGCTGACCGAAAGCTGCTGGGCAGCAGCTATGGCGGTGCCCCAAGAATGACTCTTCCCTTTGCTGACGTAGCTCAGAGCGGTAGAGTTACCCTGTTGATTGTTGGCACCCGAAGCCAGATTCACGCCAATGTTGCCAGTGGCACCTTGCAGGGCATTGCTGCCGATTCCGGCGGCATTGTTCTGGTAGGACAGATACCAGGCCAAAGGCCCAAAAATTACAGGGATGCCCTGTGAACTGAGGACTCCACCCATGGACTGGCTGGTACCTGCAGTGGCGGTGGCACCATAGCTCTTGCTGCCAGTGGCAATGGCCAGGGAGTTGCTCTGCTGATTGCTGATACCGGCAGCCTGATTGAGACCAATGTTGCCGGCAGCATTGCTTAGTACATTCCCATAAACACCGGTTTCATTGCTGCCACCGACCATGTGGCCATAGTTCAGGGTGCTGAGGTTGGCCTCACTACCCATGTTCTGGCTGGTGTTGGTGGCCGAGTCAACCATGCCAGCTTTTTTGGCAGCGCTGGCTATGGAGGTGCTGTTCTGCTGCTGGTTGAAACTGCCCGAGGCCATGTTTACACCGATGTTGCCAGCGGCTCCCTGCAGAGCGTGTGCAGTCAGGTCGACAGCGTTGGCACCACCCACCACCTGTATCGCAAGGTTTTGCCCCTGGCTCTGCGCGGTGTAGGTGGAAGCGTCAGACTTCGTCGTTTTCTTGCTCACGGAAGCCAGCGCCATGGAGTTGCTCTGCTGGTTGCTAATGCCCGCAGCCTGGTTGACACCGATGTTGCCTGCAGTGTTGCTTAACGCACTTCCGCCGATTTGGGTGTTGTTGGCATTTCCCTGGCTACCAAAGTTATAGACGCTGGCACTCAAATTCTGACCAAGATTCTGGCTGGTGCTGGTCGTTGCGGTGGAGCTCACGGCCTTCTTGGCAGAGGACACGGCCAGATTATTCTGCTGCTGGTTGAAAATGCCGGAGGCCATATTGGCACCAATGTTGCCGGAGGCACCAGAGAGCGCATGGTCGGTCATGTTGACATTGTTGCTACCATTAACCATCTGGATGGCAAGATTACGGCCCTGACCCTGGGTGGCAGAAACAGCGGCAGTTGATGCGGCATGGATCTTACCGTTGGCGGCCAGGGAGCCAGCGTTGGACTGCTGGTTCTGGTTACCGGTGGCGATATTGACGCCAACGTTGCCAACACTGCCCGCACCGGCATTGCCCAGCATGTTGGCATGGTTGGTGGAGTTCATAACAGAAATCTGGGTATTGCTACTGCTCTGCTGGCCGTTGTTGACACTGGCACCTGCAGCGAACGCCATGGGCGCGGCCACGAGGGCGGCAATGGCAATGGCAACTGGACTTAACTTGATAGAGGTTTTCATACTATTCTCCTTGAGTGGGTGTTATACACATAACAACGATGTTGATACTGCCTAGTGAATCACCCCGGGGGCTATCCCGAGGGCGAAACTGTTTGCTGAGGTGTTGCCTGATCCTGATACCTGATTGATCTGAGCAATGCCTTCAGCTCCTTTAAAAGCTGTGGGACTGATGACCACACTATTCAAACTGTTGGGTGTTGACGATGGGTCTTTTGTGGCTGAATCAGTATTTGTAACGCTTTGCGACAAAATGTTATTTGATACAGGTCTGATAGCACCAATAACCATTTGGACGCTGTTGGCTTGAGCATTACCTGCTCCTGCAACTTCATTAATAGCCATAACACCTGTACCGTTTACAAACGCATTCCCTTCAATAACGGTGCTCGAATGATTTACGGGTGCTGTCTGAGGGGCTGCTGTAGCGCTCACGGAAAATCCGGCAAAAATCAAGGCCAACCCTACAAGAAATTCTGACTTCATTGCTCTCGGCTCCCTTTATCTGAAAATTGTTAGCGATTTGTGGACATGCTGATGCTTTGCAGATTGTTCCCGCCGCTCCATTCAATGGAGGTTTTACCGCCGCCAGAGCGCGTCTGCAGTTCATCCCAAAGAACTACTCCATTGGTGTTCCGTCCTATCGTAGGCAGGCTAACCGGAATACCTTTGCCCGAGACTCTCGCCAACTGTTGATTGGATACCTTGCTGTCTATTTCAAATTGATGGGTTGCTTTGCTCGCTCCAACAAACGATTTATTTAAATTCGTTTGTTGAGGAAACAGGGTTGCTTCTTTCTGGATTTGCTTGCTGGATACGAGGGTATCTGCTTGCGCTAATCCAACATAAGGCACAAAACATATCAAGCCAAGAGCTAATATTGACCATTTATAATTAACGGTGATCTTATGAAGTGTGTTCATTTTCTTGGCACCAAGAAGCTGATTGTACGCTCTTCATGAGCAGTTATCGTGCCACTTGTTAAACTCTATATATAACAACATGTTAAATTTTATTTGAGCGGGAGACTCTTTTGCGCATATCAATTGTGTGTAACAGATTGATGACCACGCTTACATGAAAAACTCAGCTATGGTGGTAAATTTACAAGTAAAACAATCATGAATGGATTTTTGTAGAACTGTAATTTTTTTGATACGGCTGATTCTGTTGCTGCTGTATTTGGTGATTTCAAATGCGGTACTTAATGTGGAACAGGTTTTTTACGCAAAAAAACCGGCCCCCCAATCAGGGGGCCGGTTTTCTGATGCTACAGACTGCGGGTGAAGAGGCTTAGAAGCCGCCCATACCACCCATGCCGCCCATACCACCCATATCACCACCCATATCGCCGCCTGCCTTGTCATCCTTCTTGGGCAGTTCGGTGACCATGGCTTCCGTGGTGATCATCAGGCCGGCAATGCTGGAGGCCTTCTGCAACGCGGTGCGGGTAACCTTGGTCGGGTCAATGACGCCCATTTCGAACATGTCACCATATTCGTCGGTGGCAGCGTTGTAACCATAACCAGCCTTACCGTCTACCACCTTGTTCAGAATGACGCTGCCTTCACCGCCGGCATTAGCCACAATCTGACGCAAAGGTTCTTCAATGGCGCGGCGGATGATGGCCACACCCATGTCCTGGTCGTGGTTGGCAGTTTTGAAGCCTTCCAGCGCATGACGGGCACGGACCAGGGCCACACCACCTCCGGGGACGATGCCTTCTTCGACGGCCGCACGGGTAGCATGCAGGGCGTCTTCGACACGGGCCTTCTTTTCCTTCATTTCCATTTCGGAACCGGCACCGACCTTGATGACAGCAACGCCGCCGGCCAGTTTGGCCACCCGTTCCTGGAGTTTTTCACGGTCGTAGTCGGAGCTGGCATCTTCCATCTGACGACGGATCTGCTCGACGCGGGCCTTGATTTCGCCCTGCTGACCAGCACCATCGATAATGGTGGTGTTTTCCTTGTCAATGACGATTTTCTTGGCCTGACCGAGGTCGGCAAGCGTGGTGCTTTCCAGTTTCATGCCGATTTCTTCGGAGACCACGCGGCCGCCGGTGAGAATTGCCATGTCTTCGAGCATCGCCTTGCGACGGTCACCAAAGCCAGGGGCCTTGACAGCAGCAACCTTGATGATGCCCCGCATGGTGTTGACGACCAGGGTAGCCAAGGCTTCGCCTTCCACGTCTTCAGCAATGATCAGCAACGGACGGCTGGCCTTGGCAACCTGCTCCAGGACCGGCAGCATGTCACGAATGGAAGAGATTTTCTTGTCGTGCAGGAGGATGTAGGGATTCTCCAGATCGGCAACCATCTTGTCCTGGTTGTTGACGAAGTAGGGGGACAGGTAGCCGCGATCAAACTGCATCCCTTCCACGACGTCCAGTTCGTTGTCGAGGCCAGAGCCTTCTTCGACCGTGATGACGCCTTCGTTACCGACTTTTTCCATGGCTTCGGCAATGATTTTGCCGATGGAGTCATCAGAGTTGGCAGAAATGGTGCCGACCTGGGCCACTTCCTTCTGGGTTTTGCAGGGCTTGGACTGCTTTTTCAGCTCTTCGACAATAACGGCGACCGACTTGTCGATGCCGCGCTTCAGATCCATGGGGTTCATTCCGGCGATCACGGCCTTGAGGCCTTCGCGGATGATGGCCTGGGCCAGAACCGTGGCAGTGGTGGTGCCGTCACCGGCTTCATCGGAAGCCTGGGAGGCGACTTCTTTCACCATCTGCGCGCCCATGTTTTCGAACTTGTCGGCCAGTTCGATTTCCTTGGCGACGGAGACGCCGTCCTTGGTGATGGTGGGGGCACCGAATGACTTGTCGAGCACCACATTACGACCCTTCGGGCCCAGGGTGACCTTGACGGCATCGGCAAGTACGTTGACGCCGCGCAGCATTTTTTCGCGGGCGTGTTCAGCAAAGGCAACTTGTTTGGCTGGCATAAATACTCCTCAAAATAAATGAATAAGGGTTGATATATTCAGCAACACTTACTTTTCGATGACCGCCATGATGTCGTCTTCACGCATCACCAGCAGCTCTTCGCCTTCCACCTTGATTTCGGTGCCGGCATATTTGGCAAACAGGACGTGGTCCCCTGTTTTTACATCAAGGGCACGGACTTTGCCGTCTTCCAGAATTTTGCCGTGACCAGCGGCGACGATTTCGCCACGCACGGGTTTTTCCTTGGCCGTATCGGGAATGATGATTCCGCCGGCGGTCTTCTGCTCTTCTTCCAGGCGACGAATAACGACGCGATCATGTAAAGGACGCAGTTTCATTGAGCATTTCCTCGTTTTTACAAGTGAATGGATGTCTTCATCCTGGGTGTTGTTAGCAGTCACACCCATCGAGTGCTAATCATAGGCGCTGAGATTCCGCTGTCAAGGGGGCACTACATGATTTTAGTGCGCTGTCCGATCATCCGGTGCCCTTTAGGCAAGCGGCCCCCAGAGCCCGGAAAGGCTCTGCAGCAATACCCGATCCGCACCCTGTAAGCGGTGATTGATGCCGGGGAGGGGGCGCACGGCGAGCTGTTCACAATGGGCGTGCGCTGCAAATTGATAGCTTTGCTGCAGGGGAACGGCTTCATCGTCAGTCCCGTGCAGGATTTCCACCGGACAATGCAGATGCACCGGGAAACGCAGTAAATCATAACGCCAGCTGTCAGCCACCAGGTCGAAGCGCATGCGCAATTCACCCAGCCCGTAATGATCCTGCCAGCCGCGCAGGTTGCTGGTTTGCCAGTTGTGTTGATCTTCCGGTGAAAGGGTTTGAAAGAGTGTCTGAATGAAGTTGTAGGCGGGTGCAATCAGGAGGAGGGCGCGCAGACGTTCCGGCCAGCGTGTCGCGGCAAGGGTGGCCAGCCAGCCGCCCATGCTGGAGCCGACCAGAATGACGGGCCGGTTTTCCAGCATTTGCAGAATCAGGCGCAGGTCTTCCAGATAACGCGAGAGGGTCAGCTGTTCAAAAAGTCCATCAGAGCGGCCGACGCCACGAGGATCAAAGCGCACCCACGACCAACCCTGATTTTGTGCATATTTGGCCAGAAGTCGGGATTTGGAGCCATTCATGTTGGAAGCAAAGCCCGGTAGAAAAATGCCTACCGGATCTTGATGGGTTTCATGAATGAGTCCGGCAAGGCGCTCACCGTTGGCATGAACGAGCGTAAAGGCGCGTTCGGCAGAAGGGATCATGGCTGTGGCTCCACATAAAAAAAGGGCGACACTATAGTCGCCCTAAAACCACAAAGGAGGAAAGAAACATGCGCTCGCAATCCAAACTTGCTGGTGCAGATCGCCTGGATATATTAGCAAAAGGTAACGCTTCTTGCAAATAACATCCCGACCGGTCGGAAAAAAGAAGGGCGAAATCCGAGGATTCGCCCTAAAACCACCAAAGGAGGAAGAAACATGCGCTCGCAACCTATCACAGCCGCTTGCATAAGATTGGAGCATGGACCATTCAAAAAGTTCCTGAGCAGCAAAATTTTCTTCAAGGCCGGTTGTGAGGTCTGCTCAGGAAGGCCATGGCCTGCTTGTTGCTAGTAACTGAGAAGGGTAGGCTGCAACACTTTCCCCTTTTAAGCCCCTACGGGAGGGGCATCCACAGGTTCGGGAGCAAAATCGGCATGGTTGTTCTGCAGGCACATAGGACCCTTTGGGCCAGGTTCATTATTTTATGTAGTGCAGTTCTGTTATTTGGACTGAGTGCCAGTTATGCCCATGCTGATCATTTTCTCAGTCCGGATCAGGCGTTCAGCTTTTCCGCGAAGTTGTCCAGTCCCGACCATCTGCAGTTGCGCTGGGATGCGGCACCCGGTTATCACCTCTATAGAGACCGCATTCAGGTATCGGTGCTGCCCACCAGCATTTTGTTGGGAAAGTACACGCTTCCCAAGGGGGTGATGCTGAATGACCCGGCTTTTGGAAAAATGCGGGTTCTGGAGGGCGAGAACACCGTAATCATTCCTTTCTCGGTCAAAGGCACCCCGCCGGGCGCTTTGACCGTCAAAGCCACTTATCAGGGCTGTGCCAACGCAGGGGTTTGTTATCCTGAACAAAGCAAGACAGTACAGTTGTCCTTGCAGGCCCCGGCTTCCGCAACGATACCGACCGCTTCGCTACCCAGTCCCCATTCCCGGCCTTCACAGGTAAAAAGTAGCAGTAATGCCGGAGTACTGGCTGGCGCTCTGCAGGACAGTTTCTGGCTGACTTTAGGACTGTTTTTTGTTGCCGGTCTGGGGCTGGCTTTTACGCCCTGTATATTTCCGATGATTCCCATTTTGTCAGCGCTGATTGTCGGTCAGGAAGCCAAACGGGGTACACAAAAATCCCGGGCTTTTACTTTGTCGCTGGCTTATGTACTGGGCATGGCGTTGACTTACACCATTGCGGGCGTGTTGGCAGCAATCACGGGCGCCTACCTGCAGGCTGTTTTTCAGAACCCCTGGATTCTGGGTGCATTCGCATCGATATTTGTGTTATTGGCGCTTTCCATGTTCGGGTTTTATGAGTTGCAAATGCCCACTAGTTTGCAAACCCGGCTTTCCGGCTTGGGAAAGGGCGGACATCTGTTCAGTAGTTTTGTCATGGGAGCCTTGTCGGCGCTCATTGTCGGTCCTTGTGTGGCGGCACCATTGGCAGGGGCCTTATTGTTCATTTCCCAGACAGGTAATGTATTTTTGGGCGGACTGTCGCTGTTTGTCCTGAGTCTGGGGATGGGCGTACCCCTCTTGATTATCGGGACTTCAGCGGGGCGGTTGTTGCCGCGTGCCGGTGCCTGGATGGACGCAGTCAAGGCCATTTTTGGCGTGCTGATGTTGGGGGTGGCCATCTGGCTGATGGCCCGGGTGCTGCCAGGCGCAGTCAGTCTGGCGCTTTGGGCAGCTCTGGCCGTGATTTCCTCTATCTACCTGGGGGCGCTGGACGCTTTGGGGGCTGAAGCCACAGGCTGGAGACGCTTCCGGAAAGGCGTGGGAATCCTCGTGCTTGCCTATGGTCTGGTGATGGGGATGGGCGCGTTGAGCGGTGCCAGTGATCCGCTACAGCCGTTCTCAAGAGTCCTGGAGGCGGGAAAAGGTGCAGACCGCTCACAGCAGGCTGCTTTGCACTTTAGCGTAGTAAAAAGCCCCCAAGCCCTCGATGCTGCACTGAAGCAGGCTGATGGTAAACCCGTCCTGGTGGATTATTGGGCCAGCTGGTGCGTGGAATGCGCACGCATGGACAAGGTGACCTTCGCGACGCCAGAGGTGGAAAATGCCCTGCACAATTGGGTATTAATCCGCGTGGATGTGACCCGGGATGACGCCAATAGCCGGGCTTTGCTGAAACGTTACAATCTGGTTGGCCC
>NZ_JBYCKP010000314.1:0-4412 GCF_057473445.1 Acidithiobacillus sp. TH-A36
AAACCCGAAGAGGATGAGGCATGGGCCTACTTGCAGCCGGTCAGGTCACCCTTACCGTCTTATGCGGAGACGGCGGGCGATGGATAACCGCAACGACAAGTCGGCAAAAACCAACCTGAAGGAGCCGGGTATGGGGGGTGATAAAGACACGGGTATCGCACTGCGGGGAGATAGTCTGCGCAGCCTCATATACACTGTGCGCGGGATGGAGGTAATGCTGGACAGCGATCTAGCAGGGTTATACGGCGTTGAAACCAGGGTCTTCAACCAGGCGGTCAAGCGCAATATCGATCGGTTTCCCGAGTCTTTCCGCTTTCATCTCACCCAGGTTGAATACGATTCTTTAAGGTCACCATTGGTGACCTTAAACGAGGAGCCTGACTTGAGATCACAATCTGTGACCTCAAGTGCCCATGGCGGGAGAAGGTACCATCCTTACGCCTTCACCGAACAGGGCGTGGCCATGCTCTCGGCGGTGCTGCGCAGCGAAACTGCCGTCCAGATCAGCATCCACATCATCAATGCCTTTATCGCCATGCGCCGGTTCATGGCCGCCAATGGCGGCCTGCTCCAACGCATGGACTCGCTGGAAAAACGGCAAATCCACCACGAGATCAACACCGACGACCGCTTCAACAAGGTGTTCGACGCGCTTGAAAGCAAAACCCTGAATCCCACCCAGGGCATCTTTTTTGACGGCCAGATATTCGACGCCTATGTGTTTGTCAATGACCTGCTGCGCCAGGCGAAACAATCCATCGTCCTGATCGACAACTACATCGACGACAGTGTGCTGATGCAACTGACCAAGCGCCGCCAAGGCGTCAGCGCCACCATCCTGACCAAAACCATCAGCAAGCAGATTGCCCAAGACCTGAAAAAGCACAACGCCCAGTATCCGCCGATCCAGATACATGAGTTTGGCGACAGCCACGACCGTTTTCTGATTCTGGACGGCAAAGCGGCCTACCACCTCGGCGCGTCGCTCAAGGATTTGGGCAAGAGGTGGTTTGCCTTTTCCAGAATGGACGGGAGCGGATTGAAGGTGATGGAGCGGGTGGATGCGCTCATTGAGGCCAACCTGAAGGGGCTTGGGTATGGCGAGTGAGTGGCAGAAACTTGCGCTCGGTGACTTGACTGAATGGTCTTCAGGCGGGACGCCGCCAAAAAGCAATCCTGAATTTTGGGGTGGTGATATCCCTTGGATAAGTGCCAGTTCGATGAAAACTGGTCGCCTATCTGAGTCGGATAGGACGCTGACGCCAGAAGGTTTGAAGCGAGGTAGCAGGCTAACGAGAAAAGGAAATGTGCTGCTATTGGTACGAGGTAGTGAGCTTCACAAGCGCATTCCTGTTGGGATTGCTGTAAGAGACGTCTCCTTTAACCAAGACGTAAAAGCCTTGTGTGCAAAAAACGGGCTTGACAAGGATTTTCTGTACTACTGGCTAGCTGGCAACGAAACAATGTTGCTTTCCAAGGTGGAAAATACAGGCATTGGTGCTGGCAAACTGGATACGAATGTTCTCAAGAATCTCCCAGTCCTCCTGCCGCCAAGACCCGAACAACGCCGCATCGCCCACATTCTGGGCACCCTTGATGACAAGATTGAGAACAACCGCAAGACGGCCAAGACGCTGGAAGCCATGGCGCAGGCCATCTTCCAGTCGTGGTTCGTGGACTTCGACCCAGTACGCGCCAAGATGGCCGGGGAATCGAAAGAAAGCATCTGCAAGCGGCTGAAGCTCACGCCGGAAATTCTGGACCTATTTCCTGATCGGCTGGTGGACTCGGAATTGGGTGAAATTCCAGAGGGGTGGGAAGTCAAGCCATTAGGCGATCTACTTGAACTCGCTTATGGAAAACCATTAAAAGCAGAAAATCGCACAAATGGCAATGTACCCGTATATGGGTCAAATGGTTTAATAGGCTGGCATGATGAAAAGCTGATAGATGGTCCAGGAATAGTAGTCGGACGGAAAGGCAATCCAGGAACAGTAACGTGGGTAGAAAGTGGTTTCTACCCTATTGATACGACTTTTTACGTAATATCTATAAACAGGGTTGGTCTTCGCTTTTTATATCATGCTTTAATGTGTCACGACCTTACTTCGTTAGGGGCTGACTCTGCAGTGCCCGGTCTCAACCGAAATCTAGCGTATATTAGTAAACAGTTGGTGCCTCATGACAGCCTAGATTTCGTATTTGAAAATCTCACAAAAAAACTTTTCCTATCGAGTCATAACCTAAATAAACAATCTATGGATGGCACTGAGATCAGAGACACCCTTCTACCCAAACTCATATCTGGCGAAATCCGCGTACCGGATGCTGAACACCTTGTTAAAGTAGCAACGAGGTAATATATATGCACGAAATTGAAAACAAGGAACACAGAATAACATTTCATAATAATCACAATGTATTCATTCTCGGCGCGGGTTTTTCTGTTGACGCTGGGCTGCCCACAATGAAATCCTTTATACCTGCAATGCGACATGCAGTTAATTGGGCAGAGCAAGAAAAACTTCCCGATTTACTTGATGAAATTGTTCGGTCATTAGTTTTCAGAAAGTTATCAACATCAGCGGCCTATAGATGCAAAATTGATCCAGACAATATTGAGGATATATTTAGTCTGTTCGATGGTGGCTCTTCTCTTTTTAATGCAAATTATAATAGATTTAGCATGCAAAGAGCCATAGCTGCAACCCTTGAGTCGCGCATGGCACTCTACCGCGAACATAAAAGAACTATTAACCTTGCTTTGTTTGATTATATCACGCGGTCGCTTTCTGAAAGCTATATTGATTCGCTTCAGGATGATAAAAACTCAAATATACAAAAAATAATTCCGTTATACGAAGCTTACGCAGCAATGTTTGCGAATATGTTTGCTGTTAAAGACGATTGTCTAACCACGCAACCAAAAAATACCTTAATTACCTTTAATTATGATACATTGCTTGAAGAATCATTAGAAGATATGTCCATTTCATATAATCTAGGCATTTCAAATTCAGACGATTTTTTCATTGATTCTGAGTGCGCAAATCTAGTCAAAGACAGCGAACTGTCTGGGCTAACTATTCTCAAATTGCATGGCTCAATGAATTGGGTCGTGCCTGGTCACTATGGTGATCAAATTCTAAGCCCTTCTGGCAAAATACCGGATATTCGGATATACAAGACAGCTACCGATCTTTTTGCTGACCAAGCTCGAACCTACGATCAACTAATCTTAGAGCCACCGACATGGAATAAGGGTAAAAGCGCACCCATATTACAGAAACTATGGAACAAGTCTGTTGAAGCGTTAAATACTGCGACAAGGATTTTCATAATTGGCTATTCCTTACCAGAGACAGATATGCACTTTAAATACCTTATGGCATCCGGTCTTTCTAACAATATTAGTCTTGAGGAAATTGTTATTGTAAACCCAGCATTCGACGACCCACAGGAATCTGAAGCACTCAGGACTAGGATATTTAAGATTTTCCGCGAGGAACATGAATCTGATCGCACCATCAAATTGATCCCGTATAATGCGTTCAATTTCATTCTGGCGCCGGGCGGCAGCAAAAATGTGCAAACCGATCTATTGCCTTTTATATTACTACCTTCACTTGATCTTTCATTTTTTCTACATCCAACCCCATGACCCCCCTCAACGAATCCACCATCGAACACCACGCCATCGCCCTGTTCCGGGAACTGGGTTACGCCTACGCCTTCGGCCCCAACATCGGCCCGGACAGCGACCATCCCGAACGGGCAGACTATGAAAACCCCCTGTTACTGGAACGCCTGCGCACCGCCACTCATCGCCTGAATCCCGAAGCCCCCAAAGACATCCGCGAAGAAGCCCTGCGCCATGTGCAGGCTATCGCCGTGGGTGGACTCATGACCGAGAACAGCCTCTTTCAGCAGATGCTCGTGGAAGGGGTGCGGGTGGCCTTTATGGTAGATGGCGAAGAACGCGGCAGCATTGTCCGCCTGATGGACTATGAGCACCCCGAACAGAACGATTTTCTGGTCGTGAACCAGTACACCGTCATCCATGACCGGGTGAATCGTCGGGCGGACCTGGTGGTCTTCGTGAATGGCCTGCCGCTGGGTCTCTTTGAACTCAAAAACATGGCAGACGCCAACGCCACTATCCGCAAAGCCTGGAATCAGTTGCAGACCTATCAGGCCGACATTCCCAACCTTATGGCTTATAACGCCGTGCTGGTCATCAGCGATGGCCTCAAAGCCGCCGTGGGCTGTCTGGGTGCCCCTTATGAACGCTTCCTGCCGTGGAAAACCATCGACGGGCAGGAACTCATGCAAAGCGGGGATGATCCTTTACGTTTCCTGATTCACGGGGTTTTTGAACCGAAGCGCTTTCTGGGCCTGATCCGCCATTTCAT
>NZ_JBYCKP010000315.1:0-3280 GCF_057473445.1 Acidithiobacillus sp. TH-A36
AGCAGTGACAGATCGCATCGGCCGTTTTGCGGCAGCCGATGGTGGCACGCTCTTCCTCGATGAAGTCAGCGAACTGCCCAAACATCATCAGGCCAAATTGCTGAAGGTGCTGGAAGACATGCGCTATGAACCGGTTGGCAGTACCAAAACCCACCAGGTCGATGTGCGCGTGGTTGCTGCCAGCAATCGCAATCTCAAGGAACTGGTAGAAAGTGGGGATTTTCGGAGTGATCTGTTTTATCGGTTAAATGTGATCCCTATCCGCATTCCGGCGCTGCGTGAACGGCCTTCGGACATCATGCTCCTCGCCGAACACTTTTTGAAAATTACTACGGGAGGACACAAGAAAAGGCTTGGCTCAGCGGCCAAACATCTGCTCCTGGATTATCCCTGGCCGGGAAATGTGCGTGAACTCCGCAACGTGATGGAATATGTGGCCATCTGCAGTGCCGGACCGGAAATCAGTGACAGTGATTTCCCCAAAGACTTCCTGGACAGAATGCACTTGGGGTCATCGGTTACTTCCAGCCGATCAGAAAACGATCCGGAAGCCATTTATGATCGGGAAAACCTTTTGCAGCTACTGGATAAACATGGAGGCAATCGTGCCGCCGCCGCTCGCGAGCTGGGTATTGATCGCGTGACCCTGTGGCGGCATTTGTCCCGCCTGGGCATTTCCGGAAAAGACAGTAGCAACCATTTTGGAAATCAGTAAATTCAGGGCTCCTGCATATCCCAGAAGCCCTGAACCCCTGTTGCGCTCCCCTTGCGGGCTAGATTTTGGACATCGCTGAAAAGCTTTTGACAAAGGGTCCTGCCATACGTGGATCCTTAAGCATGCTCGCGTAGTCTCCTACCTTGAATTTGATTTTTCCGGTGGTAAACGCCATGCCCAGGCCCGTCATACCCGGAGACTTCTCTATCCACTTCAACCATTGCGGATGCTGGGCACGAATATCCCAGTTTAAAGGCTGATCAGTATACACGCCCGATGCCGTTGCCTTGCCGTTTTGTACCACCAGAAAAGCACGGGGCCTGTCTTCTTCCGGGTAACCATAAGCAATGACCGAATTAAAGCCAATCTGGGCAAGAGCGTCAGAAAGCTCGGGATCCTTGTTCCATTCCTCAACAAAACGAGCCATCCAGGCGGGTGAAAATAAATCTGCCACGGGTAATACCTCCTCATACAGGTGAACAAAAATTTGCGGACGCACGCCCGCACCAAAAAGCGGTTCTCAGGATGTCGGGTCTCTCGTCAAAAACTGTGACTTCAGATCCTGGCAATATTGGCAAAATGTAACGGCATCATCACGCTGGGCACTGCTCCAACCACACAGATCACGGCAAGACACCGCTTGCCAGAAACTCCGGGTGTTTTCCAGAAAGGCGCGCCGAAAGGGATTCCGCCGGGCGGCACCGGCACTTCCCAGACACGATAAAGCCGTCATGGAACAGAGTGCACAAGTCCCCTTATGAATTCTCCAGAGCAGCAAAATACTCATCAGCAGCAAAAAAACGGCAACAAAAAAGGTCGCTGTGGCTATCAGGATCGGCAGTGTAGACCAAGTGATCTGCAGTAGTGCCTGCCACCAACCCCATTGCGTCATCCCCCACACCACCGCCGCAATCACGACAACGTCCAGAAAAGCCACGGAAAACATCCAGCGCCGTCGCCAGCGCATCAGGTGTGGAATCGTTTCACGCATCAGGGACTGCAACTGACGCTCAAGCAACTGTGCCAAAAAACAGGGCCATAATTGGGAAAGTTTATGCAAATAAGTAACGGCGTTATCGACCGAATCAAAGCGGATGATTTGGCTCCCGAAAACAGGCTGGGTTCTTTCAGGCTGCGGTGATACTGCCAGTGACGATTCCTCCAGATACAGCAACGGACCGGTATCGGCTTCCTGTAAACCGAGAGAATGTTTCAACTGTGCGCTTTGTACATCAAGATTGATCAGAATCTGCGCTTTCGCGGCTATTTTTTTCAGACACTGTATAGCCTCTGACGGCAACGAAGACAAATCTGAAACCAGATAAAAATCTGCAGGTATGCCAACCCAATCGGGACATGGCAGCGCCTGCACGCCAGAGAACACCTGGAGAGACAGACTGCTTACTTCCGGATCAAAAACCTGGTCTGGCAATTCTTCGGGATCTTTTGGATAAATATGGATGATTTCCGTTGAATTTTCTGGAAAACTTACCGCATTCAGCCATGAATGCAGTAAGTTTTGCAATTGCCTGGCCGATCCCAAAACAAGCACGATTGGCCGGGCAGGAACGGAATGTCTCAGATCCTCCTCCGGATTTAAAACGTACATGTCGTGGAGCACGTCATTCCAGTGGCGATATTTTTCGAGAACATCCACCAAAGGCCCCCGCAGATCAGTCTCCATTCCGGCCCCGCTTATTGATGGCCGCACTATGTCCCCATTCACCCAGATCACTCACTTGTACCCCGACCCACCAGAAAGGCGCCACACTATCCTGACCATGTCCACCGACCAGATGCTGACCCGGTGCCAAATGCACATGAGCAACCAGATTTTCCGCTTCCGCACGCGTCCGAAAAACTGACCAGGCAACAACCCGCTCCATAGGGGTCATACCAGATTTTCCAGCCTGGGAGGCATGGACCTTTGAAGGTAAGTCCCGTGCCTCATCGAGAAAATGACTATCCATAATGAATTTCTCCTTCAAAATAATGAATCAGACACTCAGCCTGAATTGAGCATAAATTATGCCAACTTATAATCATTTGATTATAATAGAATCAATCTGATGGCAATCTCTATCCATGCAACGCTTTTTTATTTTATATAAAATAAAAACAATAAGATAAATCATGCATCAGATGTTGCAACACCAGCCTCGGGGGCAATAGCCACCTTCACCCTAACAACGTCAGATTATTATTATTAAATGAATCTCTTAAATTATTCTTTCTATGTTGCACGCTCTCGCCGGGTATTGTTGCATTAAAAAATCATTAAATAACATACGTATAAAATCTTTCACCATCATCAACCGTTTCACAGTGCATTTCCATAAATTAAAAATCATTTAAAAATCAGAGAACTCGATTTTGGCACATAAAATGCTTATGTACTCTCAAATTTTTATGAGCAGGTTTTCATACTTCATCACTTTTACGGAATAAAAAAAATCAGGAGTCAACCATATGTTGATCGAAAATACGTTACCCGTTTTACTCAGCCGTCTCGATTTTGCCTGGATTACCTCGCTGCATATTCTCTGGACGCCCATGACGATTGGC
>NZ_JBYCKP010000316.1:0-9138 GCF_057473445.1 Acidithiobacillus sp. TH-A36
TGCTTGAACATCTGCAAACGTCATTGGAGTGTTCATCTCCGCATCGAAGCGGGATATTTGATACCCCAAGGATTGCGCGACATCCAGCAGCACATCGACATCAGCGATGTTCCGTGCCTCAGTAAAATGCGCTCTTTGAATAGCATCGAACATATCCCAATGCGCCGCCTGTCCTGAAAGTCTTTCCGCCGCCTTGCACGCTAGAGCGGCCTGAAAACCATGCGGATAATCGAATCCTGCATTACTCATCGCATCAACGTTGATCATCTCTGGCCTATCGCTGACCTCACGACACGCATCCCAGTGTTCCAAAATACGTGTGCGCGCCTGTTCTGGACTGCCCCAATGGCGACGCATCGCTTCAACACTGTCTTGCAACACGAAGGTTCTATGGCGGATATCGAGATCGAACTCATCTGCCAGTGTTCTCATTCGAAACGACATGTTGAAGCACCAACAGCAAACGGTATCATGAAAGAAGTCGACGGTTATCCTGTTAGTATTCTCTGGCATGACTCATTCCTCCGTGGCGAAAAGTCGACTGGCGATACGAGCAACGTGCTCGCCCTGAAAGCGAGCACCATCTCTATCAATCTGTTCCGGCACACGTGAGCCGTCCGGGCCTGCTATGGTCCCCGCCCCATAGGGCGACCCTCCAACAATCTCTGTGGCTGACATCTGCCCGGTGAATTTGTAAGGCAAACCGACGACGATCATTCCAAAGTGGAGCAAAGGCAGAAAGCTCGACAGGATGGTGGCTTCTTGGCCGCCGTGTTGCGTGCCGCTGGAGGTAAATACCGCGCCGACTTTCCCCACTAGGGCGTTCCTTGCCCACAATCCTCCGGCCGCATCGAGAAACTGTTTCATTTGACCAGCCATCAATCCGAAACGGGTCGGTGTTCCGATGATGATTGCATCGTAAGCTTCGAGATCCGAGACGCGGGCCAGGACCGCGTCGTCCTCAATGTAGCCGGACTTTTTACGGACATCATCCGGGATCGTCTCCGGTACGCGCCGGACATCAACCTTGACGTCCGGAACGCGCTCCGCACCCTCGGCTACCGCTGCAGCCATGCTTTGGATATGACCATATGCTGAGTAATACAAAACTAGAATCTTTGTCATGTCAGGCTCCTTAAAGACCGTTAACTTGTGTGCGGGATGCTCCATATAGGAATCGCTGGTTAAACATTCGCTCTCCGTTTGCAATGCCAATTGGTTGATTGCCGGATTGGAGAGCTACATGCCCCAAAGAAGAAGCATAATGTTCATTTGCCCATTGATCACCAGGCTCAATCGAACAACAGTGTTCACGGAAATTCACCAATCCATGGCCGGTGCGCCGAGGACTCAACCCAGTCACGAATGAACGCCTCACGCCGATGGCCTCGTTGAGCTGCAAGCGAACACTTGGAAATCTTGTGAACCTCTCTATCGGTGAAGCCTCGCGTTCAGCATTCGTACGCCGAGCTCAACCGGGTGGCGAGAATATCGATACCGATAAATCCACAACGTCGTGCCTTACGGCCATGGCGCAGACAGCGTTAGGATAACTTGTTCTAAAGGTCCAGATCCGTGTGGTCGGAGCGTTTTTCAGGACTTCTCCGCTTTCCAGTTGCGGCTCGGTTTCCACCTCGCGAAGATCGCCGAAAAGACCCGTGCCTTTTTGTTTCAGGATTGCCTCTTTTCGAGTCCAGCACTGCAGAAAAGCTATGGCGCCGTCACTCTCCTGTTTTTCCAGCCAGGCTGTTTCACTCGCTGAAAGGACCTCCCCGCTGACTCCAGCCGTTTCCGGCTGCACCGGCAAGGTTTCAATATCGACGCCAATCTCCCCACGCTCGACGAGTGACAATAAACACCAGCCACGGCACCGACTGAACGAAAAGGAGGGAAGGCCAGGTAATGGCAAAGGCTTGCCGTGCTGTCCACATGGAAGTGGTATCTGACAGGTTTCCAAACCAAGGAAATACCGCACCGCTCGCCGGCTTGCCTCAAAGTCCAGCCTGTCCGCATGTTCGCGTAAATCCGCAGAACGGTTCCTTTCATCGTCGGAAAGCGGTATATCCGAAAATTCAGGAATATCACTAGGAAGAAGAAGCGCGCAAGCCATCCCGGTACGTAGGCGGGCCCGGATCTGGCTACGGACATTCCTCCAACCATCCGATCCAATTGTACTTGGAAGGCATTTGATACTGAACATTGTCCTGCTCTGGTCAATGGCAGGGATGGCTCGAGCCGGCTTGAAGGTGTTCAAGACCGGTAGTTACGGAGGCACCCTGTGAGACAGGCACCGCTGATTTCATCTCAGCCTAACCCTTTGGTCATGTCGTTTGGAAAAGGCCACGAGCGCGGCTGTGCAGTCGTGAACATTCCGGTGACCACGGTTTTACGAGGTAAAATTACGCCACCTCGATCGGACCATGTCTCTGGCTGACCCGTCTAATAATAAAGCGTCGCTGGCTGTATCCGCATCCGGGGCAATCAGCTGCGCGAGTTCCCGAACTGCTTCTCCGCGAAGAATTTCGTAATGGTCGTTTTCAACTTTTATCACCCGAGGCGGGCGATCTGAAAAGCTATGGACATTTTCGATAAACGAATAGTCGTCGCCGCGTGCCTTGATGATGGTGACAGGCGCGCTGATGCAGCGTTTTCGCAACTCGACAAAACTATATTCGAACTCATAGGTTTCACGCACGATGGCCATAATACGCAGGATCATGTTCAGTCCGATCTGTGGTCGTCGTTCAAGTATGAAACGCGCGAAACGCTCGGTATCCGGCGCTAGCGCCAGACAGTCTTCGGTAAGCACCGGATCCACCCGCCCGAGAAACACCGATAGCAAAATCGCTACAAAGGTGCGGTTGTCGAAACTGGCATCGCGCCGCAACGGTACCTGTGTTTCGGCATTTTCGACGTGTGGATTGCCAGGGCAGATCAACACTAGTTGTTCCACAGTCCTACCGCTGCGCTCAAGTTGCCACGCAGACTCAAAGGCGAGTCGCGCTCCGAAGGAATAACCCCAAAGCGTGATCGGCCCCTCCGGCTGGAAGCTTTGGATTTCCTCAACGTCAGCATGAGCCATCTCTTCTATGGTGGTGTAAGGCGTTTCTCCTTCGTTGAGGCCGTAACTCTGAATTCCAACGAACGGGCGCGGCTTCACCAGAGACAGAGCAAGCGGACGAAGATTCATGGGATAGCCGCCCAATCCCGGCCAACAGAATAGGGGGACGCCGGTATTGGCTGCGTTCAACTCCATGAAACGAGTGATCTGTTGCCCCTTCCCTTGGTTGATACGACGTGCGAGATCGCGCAGTCGAGGGGCCTCGAAAACAGTTTGGGCTGGAAGCGAGCATCCAAAATGCTGATTGATCCGGCGCAGCATCGAAATGGCGATGAGCGAGTTGCCGCCTGAGGCAAAAAACTCATCCTCACTAGAAACCGGTGAAAAATGCAGGATATCTTCCCAGAGCGCCGCCAGCCAGCGCTCCGAAGCAGTCTCTGGTGCCACGAAGGGTTGCGGCTTGGTCGCTTGATACAACTTCTCCGAAGCAGCGACTGCCTTGTGGTCAACCTTGCCGTTGGCCGTCAGCGGCAGCGCATCCCACACCAAGACTCGGTTCGGAATCATGTAATCTGGCAATGAACGCATCAGTTCGTCACGAATCATTTCCGCCGGTCCGTGCATGTGTACCGCGTCCTCGTACATGCCTTCACTGGCTATCTGTTCGGCGCTCACTTTGCCGCCGACGAAGAAATACATCGGGCCTTCCGCTAGGCCAGCACCCGCTAGAATCGCATCGAAGGTGCGTGCCGCCGGGAGTGGGTTTCCCGTCTTGGAACTGTACCCCGCAGACATGAAACCGAATTCGCTGTTGTTGCGCTGGAACTTATGCAATGCGAAACCGAGCGCTGCGTATTGCAACCAGGTGCTGGACTCGCGGCTCACCACCACAAAGCCCAGACTGGCCCGCTCGAAGACTTTCTGGTTGATGGCGATGACATCCCGACGCCGCAGCATCTCTCCGGATACAAAGGAAAGCCAATCAACTCCGACCTGCCAGGTTCCCTCATTCATGCCTCGCACACCACGCCCCAGCGGCTGGACGAACAAGTCCACGTTCGGCGTCCATCGCTGAGCTCTGTCCACCAGCTTGAAGCTTGCGATGGCGATGTCGTCCTGTGGAAGGCCAAGTCGGATTAGCAGATTTGCCGGAACGTGGCTCAAAGCCAAGCCCATTCGGTGTGTACTCAGTGCCTCATCGAACACTGCGAGCATATGCCCGGTTTCCATTTCAAGAACTTCCTGAATGTTGTTTTTGTAAACCGGTTCGATTGCTTGGTGCTTGCCGACGAAATGAAATTTCACGCCGTCTGCTGCGACATCCACGTCACAAACCCGATGCAATTCATGCCGAATGGGATGGTAGTAATGAATCCCGTCAGACAGGCCGCAGACTCCTTGAGTCTGGACATAGATCTGGGTGGCATAAAGTGCACCAGGAGACGCGTAGGAATACTTGGGCAGCAGACGTTCATCGCTCGAGAAGGCACCAAACCAGCGCAACAGATTGCCGAGAAACGCAACGTTCAGGGTCGGGCGTGGACCCGCTTCGCCGGGGACCGACAGGGCACGATGCCAATCGGCAATCAACGCCTCAACGTCGCCACGTTCGACTGTCCCACCTTCATAGAAACGGTAGGTCTTGCGTGCGAAAACTGCCCGGCGCATCGTTGTGCTGGCGTTCGCTCCCGGCAGCTTGGTGGCCGAAAAACAATCAGCATCGTTACGCAGTCCCGGATTCGAAAGCTGCGCTTTGACCTGGAGCTTATTCATTTTGGACTGATGGTGGCTGCCGGCAACTCCTTGGTCCATCAGTGCCGCCTCCTTCTCGTTCATCTCGACTACCGCCGTTAGACTCTGCGCCTTTGAGCGCACGTCCTGGCTCACCACCACTGATGCATGATACACCCAGGGATGGTTTTCAATAGCCAGCGAGATCTCCTCAAGTTCGACCCGATAGCCACGGAGTTTGACTTGATGGTCGGTGCGGCCCAAATAGCGGATAGTGCCATCCGGATTCCAGGCGCAAACGTCGCCAGTACGGTAGAGCCGTTCGCCTGGACAATCGGGCGCGTAGATGAAACGCTGTGCCGTCTGCTCAGTGGAATTGCGGTATCCACGCGCAAGCTGTCGCCCACCGATGTAAAGTTCCCCTTCCTCGCCGTCTGGAACCGGTTTGTAGTCCGCATCCAGGATAAGACAATAAGACTCGTCGACAGGGCGACCGATGGTCACCGCCTTCCCCGCCTCACCCACGTCTTCTACGCAGACTTCGTGGAACGTGGTGTTGATCGTGCACTCGGTCGGCCCATAGAGATTGACGAGCCGCCGATTGGGTAAGTCGCTCAGAACCTTGGCCGCCAGTTTTTGCGACAGCGCCTCTCCTCCAGAGAAGATCACCTCGATGGAACGGCATTCCAAGAAACGATCTTCGTTACACAGGGCCGCCAGCAGCGTGGGTACACACTGAAGGTGCGTCACGTCATGGCGTAGGAGTGTGTCAATCAGTGCGTGGGTGTCGCGGAACAGCCCGCTTGATCCAACAACCACCGTCGCACCCACTGCCGGAGCAAGAATCTCCCACTGCGCGGCATCGAAGCTCATGGGGGTCTTTTGCAGTATCCGTGCTGCCGCCTGTAGGAAGCGACTACGCGACAACCAGTGCATCTGGGTGGCTATCGCATCCTGTTCAATCATTACTCCCTTGGGCCGCCCGGTGCTGCCAGAAGTGTAAATGACATAAGCCAAGTCAGTCGGCCTTAAAACTACCGCCTCATGTCGAACAGTCTCTGCCGCCAAGAGGTCTTCAAGAACGAGAATACGCACCGCAGTTGGCAGGAAGGCACTGAGCCGCTCTTGCAGGCTTGCCTGTACGATGATTGTATCGACTTCGGAATGCTCGACAATATAGCGGATGCGTTCGTCCGGGTATTCCGGTGCAAGCGGAAGATAGGCATACCCGGCGGCCAGAATGCCCCAAATTGCGGTAATCACTCCAACTGACGGCTCGATATAGAGACCGATGCAGTCCGACTGTACCGGGGTCGCTCGGATGCCAGCAGCAATCCAATGCGATGCGGCGAACAGATCGGCATGGGTCATCGATTCGTGTTTCGCGACGACAGCGAGACCCTTTGGGTCGTTAGTTGCTTGCCATTCCAACATCGCAGGAAGTGTGCGGATGCTGGAAGGAATACACGCGGCATTCAAGTTAGCGTTGAACATGAAGCTTCTCCTGTTGTGTTGGCATTGAGCATTGAGTGGGGGGAAGTAAGCACTCCGACATCATGGACAGCTAAGACGAGCGAACCTGGACGAGGAAGACTGCTGCAAGCACACAGATACCCCCCCATATCTGGGGTCCGGTCAGTGCCTCACCGAGTAGAACGAAACCCAGCAGTACCGCCGAGACCGGGCTGAGTAGCCCAAGAAAGGACACCGTTAGCGCAGGTAGGCGTCCGATACCGCGAAACCAGATGGCATAAGCCACGAGTGTCCCCACCAGGCCGAGATAGACAAATCCGAGGATGTTGGTCGCCGACAAGCCATGAGGAATGTGCTCCTGCAGTAGGAAAAAAGGCAGTAGCGAGAGTCCGCCGGCAGTGAGTTGCCAGCCGGTAAACGTAATGACACTGACATCGGCGGGCTTGCCCCAGTGCTTAGTCAGGACGATACCGGTTGCCATGCACAATGCGGCACCGAGACCGGCCATGACACCGCTCGCATTCAGGGCAGCGGAAGGCTTCAGGACGACCAACGCCAATCCGGCGATGCCAAGGGCACAGGCGATGGCCTGGGTAGCGGAAATTTTTCGGCCGTAGAGAAACACACCGTACAGAAGGACGAACACCGGCTGCGTCGAGATCAAAAGTGCAGCAACACCGCCAGGCAATTCATAAGCAGCGACGAACAGAAAGTAAAAGAAGACGCCTATATTGAGGATCCCAAGCAGCGCCGCGCGCCACCACCATGCGCCCACGGGCAAACGTCTGCCCATGATCACCAGGACGATCCCAGCTGGAAGCGCTCGCATCACTGCAGCCAACAACGGGGCATCGGGAGGTAAAAACTGAGTGGTGACAAAATAGGTGCTTCCCCAGATCAACGGCACCGTCGCCGTTAAGAGCACGTCCAACAAGGCACTTTGACGATCGCCTCCGGTGCCAACACCTTGTTTGGTAGTCATCATTATTCTCCGATCCACATCGCTCGGGGTTGCTCCTGCAACTGACTGTTAAAACATGTCCGTAGCCGACGTAGAGAACGATAGTGTATGGTAGGCCATTGATCATCGGGCCAGAAGGAATAATATTGTTCACGGATATTCATTAATTGAGGAGGCGCGTCGGTTCAGTTCGGGAAGGCAAGGTTTTGTGAAAACGGAAACCAATGGATGCACGGATCTAGCGCATAGGGCATTGCTTCAAGAACCGATACACGCGTAGCCAGACGCTCCTCAGTACTCCGAATAGCAAGCAACGGCCGACTTCTATCGTGACGGTTCACCGATGGCCGACACGCTTGGACGGTGGCCACACACCCCCCATCCTGATTAACCCGGTCATTTAACATATCGGGTTAATAACAACCCGATCCTCGACCTTATGACCCCATGGCGCCACCAAAAAATATTGAATATTTGCCCGTACGAAACAGCATTGTTGATGACATTTGACCAATCGGGAGGTGCTTTTTGGATTCTCTGAGCGACATGTCCGTATTTGTCCAGGTAGTCGACGCCGGCAGTTTCACGGTGGCCTCCGAAAAGCTGGGACTGTCCAAATCTGTTGTGAGCAAGTACGTTTCCCGACTGGAGGACCGGCTGGGCGCACGCCTGCTCAACCGAACCACCCGCAAATTGAGCCTCACCGAAGCGGGGCGCGGGTTTTACGAACGCAGTCAACGCATTTTGGAGGAAATAAACGAGGCTGAGGCTGAAGTGACGAAGTTACAGGACTACCCGCGTGGCAGGCTAAGAATCAACGCACCGATGTCATTCGGTATTCTGCACATTGCGCCAGCCTTGCCCGATTTCATAGCACAATTTCCACAAATATCGGTCGACATGAGCCTCGATGATCGAAAGCTGGATGTGATTGAGGAAGGTTTCGACGTTTCAGTCCGGATAGCGGAATTACCTGATTCTTCGTTGGTTGCCAAACGATTGGGCCCATGCCGTCACTTGGTCCTGGCGTCGCCGGCCTATCTGGAACGGCATGGCACGCCGACCTCACCCGACGATCTCGGTAAACACAAGATACTGACTTACAGCTATCAGGAGTCAGCGTGCCTCTGGCATTTTTTTTCGCGGGACGATCAGGTCATCTCTACAGCGGTTGAGGGCACGGTGCAGACCAACAATAGCCTGGCGATTCGCGAAGCGCTCCTTGGAGGACTCGGCATCGCACGTATTCCAACGTTCGTGGTTGGACGGGACATTCAAGAAGGGAGGCTGACGCCATTACTTGTCGATTACAAGATATTGGAAATGTCGATCTATCTCGTTTATCCAGTGCGTCGGCACTTATCTCCAAAGGTTCGTGCCTTCGTGGATTTTATGGCATCGCGAATCTGTGGCGAGCCATATTGGGATCGTTCATCCGGCCTTTCAGATGTCCGATCATCATGAACTTCCATCTGATCACCATCGGTGACAAAATGTCCGCCAGGGTCCGGCAGGGTTATGACGAATACGCCAAGTGGTGCCTACCACGCGAGTGCCGTGAAGCCGGTGGAAATCTCGGCAGGTGGTTAACAAGGGCTTCTGTCGGAGGCACCCATGGGGCAGGTTGGTGCATCTGGGCAATAGCGGGCAATGAGCTGGGTCTCCGCTTTTTCCGTTTTGGTCCAAAACGCCTTAGGATCGACATACTGTGGTCAGAGGATTGCGAACGGATGACCCGCGAGGTTGAGGAATGTTCTGGGGGGCAGTTACCAACTTAATTGGCACAAAATTTAGGGGTCTTGGGCTCGATCAGACAGAAAGTTACCAACTTTATTTATTTTTGAAAATTTCGATGTACCAATTTTACTGGCTTAGGTCAGATAAAAGTTACCATCTTTATTTGTTTCCCACA
>NZ_JBYCKP010000317.1:0-12379 GCF_057473445.1 Acidithiobacillus sp. TH-A36
ATGGTCCAGAACAATATCAACCACGGGCTCAAGGTGGTGACCGTACTGGCCATGATATTTTATGTACCGAGTATGCTGGCCACCCTGTATGGCGTGAACACGACCTTGCCCTTTCAGAAAACCCATTGGATTTTCTGGGTGATACTGTGTTTGGGGCTAGGTATTTCCGGGGGATTGGCCGCATTTTTCAAACGCAAGGGCTGGATATGATCGGGCAGGAGTCTATAAAGGAGAGGCAGGATGCTGCACTGGTTTGACGATAAAACGGATGCCCAGCTGGAAATCACCAGTGATTTTCAGTGGCCCCCCCGTGCCACCTGGATTCAGGTGGTGGCACCCAGCCAGGCCGAACTGGAATTTGTCGCCAAACATCTGCAGGTACCCGACTATCTGTTTCAGGACGTTTCCGATGAAGACGAACGTCCGCGTCTGGAGCGCGACGGGGATGTGGCCCTGATCATTTTGAAAGTACCGGCCCCCATGCAGGACGATGCGGAACTCCGCTTCCGGACCCTGCCGGTAGGACTCTGGCTGCTGCCCCAGCAGATGGTCACCGCCAGCGCGCATCCCCTGGCATTATGGGACGAACTCCGCAGCCAGCGTCAGCGCGGCAAAATCCTCCATGTCCGGGGGCTGCTCGCCGAAATTTTCCAGGCTATTGCCCGGGATTTTCTGCGGGCATTGCGCCTCATCAACGCCGAAATTGCCGCCACCGAAAAAATCCTCCGCGACTCGCAGAACAATAATGAATTTTTCCGGCTGCTGGCGCTGAACAAAAGTCTGATTCTGTTTTCTGCCGCGCTCAAGGGCAACATTTCCGTGGCCCAGCAAACCCTGCGCTTGCCCATGCTCCTTCAGGATGAAGGCGATCTGGAAGACATTGCCGATGCCCTGATTGACTTGCAGCAGGCCCGGGATATGACGGAAATTTATGCATCCACCATTACCAACATGATGGATGCTTATGTGGGCGTACTCCAGAACAACATCAGCAACACCCTGAAAATCATTACCGCCTGGACCGTGGTGGTGGCATCGCCCGCTACGGTGGCCAGTATTTACGGGATGAACGTTCCTTTACCCCTGCAGGACTGGACTTATGCCTGGCCGGTACTGATGGGCGGGGGTTTTCTCATTTCCGGGCTGCTCTTTGTATTTTTCCGCAAAAAAGACTGGATCTGAGGCAACGATGACGGCCCGTTATTTCGACATGGCGGTTGGTGACTGGAATTCCAGTACATCTTGCACGGGTCCGGGATTATTTCTGCTCAACCCGGAACAGGCCCCCTCCTGCAGCGGACTGGGAAATCTGCTGCGCCATAGTGAAGACCAGCGCCTGTATTGTGAAGGCGAAGAAATCATCCTGCGGCTGCCCGTGGCCCTGCTGGAAGAAGATGCCCGATTTGGGACTGTCGCACGGGTAAGCCACCTGATTGTGCAGCACGACAGCCCCGAGCGTCTGGTCATCATCGCTGAAGACGCCCTGCTGGCAACCCTGCAGCAGGATTGGCTCGGCAGCCTGCAGCAAAATGCTCGTGGCGATCTTCTGCAAAGAATTCTGCTCAACATCATCTACAGTCATGAACGGGTCGCCCGGGTGTTGGTGGATCGTCTCCAGGAACTGCGTATGGCCCTGAAAACCGCCATGGGTAACCGTGAGCTGCGCGAAATTGTGGTCCTGAACCGGGATCTGGGAGAACTGGTCATCGCCTTGCGCGAAACCGGACTGATTTTGCGCGACGCCTTGCGGGCCACGCCCGGCGATGCTTCGACTTATCCCTTGCTGGATGCTGCCCTGCGCGAACAACGGCGCATGGAAGATGTCGTCAATCTGGTCTATGAGCGTTATTTGACCGTCACCAATGCCTACAACGGCATCATTCAGAATAATGCGCATACCGTCATGAAGGTCATGACGGTATGGCTGGCGCTGCTGATGATGCCCATTGCCTTTATCATGCCTTTTCACATGATGACCATTCTCCCGCTGGAACACTGGCATTATCTGTGGTTCGGCCTGCTTGCCTATGTTTTCGGAGCCACCCTGATGTTTGCCATCTGGGCCAGAAAACACGGCTTTTTTGCAATGTAGGGAGAAGCGGGACATGCTGCGAATTACGCGAGACTGCCTGCTTTCGGGCAACGCCAACCGGCGCAGCTGGATGGCCCTGGTCAATCCTTCGGCCCTGGAACTGAGTCAGGCCGCCATGACGCTGGATATTCCCGAAAGCTTTCTGCGCAAACGCCTGGAAGGCGAGGCATCGCGGCCGCTGATCAAGGAAGAACGACTGATTTCCCTGCAATTTCAGGTGCCGATACCGGAAGATGGGCGCATCGGCCAGTTTTCTCTGGTGCCTCTCAGCGTTTATTTTGTACCGGGTTATTTCGTGACCCTGGCGGATCAGGAAATCCCCTTTCTCAACCAGCTGATTGATCCAGATAAACCACGTAAACGCTGGGAACTTGTCCTGCGCATCATCGCCGAGGTGACCCGCCTGTACCTGCCCACTGCGCGCGCTGTGGCCCGGGAAATGGCCATGGTCGAACGGGATTTACGGCAGGCCCAGCGCCATGATGTGGTGTACCGGGGACTGGATATTCACGACCGCCTCCTGGCCCTGGATCTGGGCTTGCTGCAACTGGAGTATGTGGTCAGTGAAATCGGTCTGTTCCTGCCCAAGGAAGATCACGATCTCGTGGAAATTCATGAAGATACGCGAATTGAACTGTCACAGGTTCGTGATCAGGTGGACAGCGACCAGGAAACCATCAATGAATTGCTGGAATCTTACGCTTATGTGGTGCACAACAATGTGAACCATCTGTTCAAATTCATGGCGGCACTGATTATTCTGGTCACCATTCCGTTGTTCATACCGGGCGCGGCGGCCATGAACGTCCCCCTGGGACCGCTACCCCACTGGCGTTATGGATTTGTCGCCGTCACCGGCGGCCTGGTACTGGTGGAAGCACTTACTGCCTGGATATTTTACCGCAAGGGCTGGTTACGGCTGGATTAGGGTTTTTTAGACAGCAACGACTCCGCCAGCAACTCCAGCCAATGCCGGACCGGCAGCTCCGTACCCCCCTGTAAATGCAGCTGGCAACCGACATTGGCGGTAGCAATAGCGCAGGGTTCGCCCTGTTGCAGGGCGTCCAGCTTTTGCTGACGGAGTTGCCGGGATAAATCCGGCTGCAAAATGGAGTAGGTGCCGGCTGAACCACAACAAAGATGCGCATCGGCAACCGCCGTCAACTGGTAGCCTGCGCGTTCCAGCAAGGCTTCGACCTTACCCTGCACCCGTTGCGCATGTTGCAGTGAACACGGCGCGTGAAAGGCCAACGGGCCACGATTTTTGTGCTCCAGTGGCAGGGCTTCCAGGTGTTCGAGCAGCCATTCACTGGGGTCCCGTGCCAACGCCGCTACTTGCCGGGCTTTTTCGGCATAATCGGGGTCGTTTTGCAGAGCCTCGGCATACTCCTTGACCATACTGCCACAACCACTGGCGCTCAGCAGAATGGCCTCCGCACCGGCTACGATATGCGGCCACCAGGCATCAATATTCCGACGCATGTAATCATGCGCTTCGGCGCGGGCGTTGAGATGCAAACTCAGGGCACCACAGCACCCCGCCTCGGGGGGAACTTCCACTTTATAACCGAGCCGGTCAGCAATCTGCTCCAGGGCCGCTTCGGTTTGCGGCGTCATGACGCTTTGCACACAACCCGCAAGGGCAAGCACCGTGGGCCGGTGGTCGGACGTCGCAGCTTGCAGCAGATGCGGCACCGGAAGCGCTGTGCCAGGCCATTCGGGTATGTTCCGGGCGAGGGCTTCCGGCAAAAAGGGTTTGAACAGGGTCCCCAGTTGCAGCGCCAGACGAAAACGCGCGGGATGAGGAACCACCGCACGCAGCATATTGCGCTTCAGGCGCTCGAGGGCCGGACGCGGAATTTCGTTTTCCAGATGTTCACGGCCAATTTCCGCCAGGCGGGCATAGCGTACCCCGGAAGGACAGGTCGTTTCACAAGCGCGGCAAGTCAGGCAACGATCAAGATGTTTGAGGGTTTCAGCGCTGGCGGGCGTGCCGGCCAGAAACTCCTTGATGAGATAAATACGGCCACGGGGGCCGTCCAGTTCGTCACCCAGTAACTGATAGGTGGGACAGGTTGCCGTGCAAAAACCGCAATGGACGCAACTCCGCAAAATACTGTCCGCTTCGACAATATCGGCGTCATTCTCAAAACGGGGAGCAATCCGGGTTTGCATAGGCTTCTCTATAGGGCCGCGTACAGGCGACCAGGATTCAAAATACCGTGCGGATCAAACGCATTTTTCAGGCGTTGATGCAGGGCGAACAGGGCTGGCGGCAAAGGCTGGAACACCTCTTTGGCATGGTCCCCGCCGCGAAACAGGGTGGCGTGTCCGCCATGCCCAGCCGCCAGCGCCTGCAGGGCGCTGGCATCCCGTTGACCGCGCAGCCAGCGCTGTCCACCACCCCATTCAATAAGCGTCTGTCCGGGCAGAGCCAGGGGGGGCGTGGCAGGTGCTACGGCCAGCCGCCAGAGTGCTGCGCTTCCCTGAAAAAATACATGGCGATGTTCACGCAGATTTTTCCAGAAAAGGATGCCGTCGTTTTCGTCCAATACCGCTCCACCGATTTTGCTCTGCGCCGCTGCTACGGCTTTCTCCGTCCCCGACAGACGCAGGTACAAGTGGCTCCCATCCCAGGCACTGGCGGACAAGGGCAGGGGCTGGCCCGCCCATTGATTCATCCGGACAATGGCCGTAGCCATGTCGGTGTCGTGTACCAGGGTGAGCTCCCGCTCGGGACGCGGCAACACTTTGATCGTCACCTCCAGCAAAATGCCGAGGGTACCCAAAGACCCTACCAGTAGACGGGATACATCATAGCCCGCCACATTTTTCATGACCTGTCCGCCAAAGCGCAAAGATTCTCCCAGACCATTGAGCATGTGCACACCCAGCACGTAATCCCGGGCAGAACCCGCATAAGGCCGCCGTGGACCGGAAAAACCACAGGCCAGGGTGCCACCGATCGTAGCTTCCGCCCCGAAAAAAGGCGGCTCGAAGGGCAGCATCTGGCCAGCTTCGGCCAACTGTTCCTGCAAGGTCTGCAGGCTTGTCCCGGCCCGCAGGGTCACAAACAGTTCACTGGGTTCGTAATCCACAATCCCTTGATGCTCGCGCAATAGCAACGGTTCCGCATCAGCAGTTTTTCTGCCGTAAAAGCGCTTGGTCCCGGCCCCCTGAATCTGCAGGGGACGCGACTGCTGAAAGGCTTCGCGGACCTGTTCCTGCAAACGCTCGCGCTGATCCATCTTAAAAGCGCTCCAGTTCCGGGAAAGGTAATTGACCATGATGCACATGCATGGCTCCCAGTTCTGCGCAGCGATGCAGACTGGGGACGGCCTTGCCTGGATTCAGCCGCCCTTCGGGATCAAAGGCCGCCTTGATGCGGTGCAACTGGGCCAGCTCGGCAGGCGTAAACTGGGCGCACATGCTGTCCAGTTTTTCTACGCCGACACCGTGCTCTCCGGTGATACTGCCGCCGACCGCCACACACAGTTCGAGAATGCGCTGACCGAGGGCTTCTGCAGCATGCAACTGCTCTTCCACATTGGCGTCATAGAGGATGAGCGGGTGCAGGTTGCCATCGCCAGCGTGAAACACATTGGCGACCCGCAAACCATATTCGGCCGACCAGATCGCGATTTGTTCGAGAACTTCCGCCAAACGCCTGCGCGGGATGGTCCCATCCATACAGTAATAATCCGGGGCCAGACGACCCACCGCCGGAAACGCAGCCTTGCGGCCTTTCCAGAGTAACAGCCGGGTTTCGGCATCAGCGGCAATACGGATGCTGGTGGCCCCTTGCCGCTGTAACAACTTTTCCACGGCGCGCAGGCGTTCCTGAAGTTCTGCCTCGGTCCCATCCAGTTCGCAGAGCAAAATGGCAGCGGCATCACGGGGGTAACCGGCATGCACAAAATCTTCGGCGGCTTCTATGGCGAGTTGGTCCATCATTTCCAGCCCGGCCGGAATGATTCCTGCCGCAATGATGGCACTCACCGCATCTGCTGCCGCCACCACCGAGGCGAAAGCCGCCAGCAATACCAGGGTATTTTCGGGAACCGGCAGCAAGCGCAACGTACATTCGGTCACGATACCCAGCAATCCTTCCGAACCCATCATCAGCGCCAGCAGATCATAGCCGGGACTGTCCGGCGCCTGACTGCCGATCTCCAGACGTTCGCCCGATGCATCCAGCACTTCCAGAGCCAGCACATTGTGGACCGTCAAGCCGTATTTCAGACAATGTACCCCACCGGAATTTTCTGCCACATTGCCGCCAATGGTACAGGCGATCTGGGAGGAAGGATCCGGCGCATAGTACAGGCCCATGGGCCGCGCTGCTTCACTGATGGCCAGATTGCGCACCCCCGGCTGCACCCGGGCCGTACGGTTGCTGGTGTCCAGCGCCCGAATCTGCTTGAGTCGCGCCAGGGAAAGCACAATGGCCCCGGCGCTGGGACGAGCGCCACCGGATAAGCCGGTGCCCGCCCCTCTGGGAACCACCGCTACACCATACTGCTGACAGATTTTCAGAACAGCCTGTACCTCTGCTCGATGACGGGGGAGGACCACCGCCAGAGGCAGCTCCCTGAGCACCGACAAACCATCACATTCGTAAGGATGCAGGTCCTCGCTCTGCGTCAGCAGGCCATCGTCCGGCAATAGGGCGCGGAGGGCGCTGAGAAATGCGGCATGATCGGAATCAGGACTGCCCGCCATGAGTTGCGCCCGTCACCGACCGCGCAGGCGACGCCGTGCCAAGGCAAGACTTTCGGCATCCCCGACGTTACCGGGAAATATCACCACCGGCAGATCCGGATAGCGTGGATGATCATGCGGACACTGAACCACCGAGCAGCCGGGCAAAATCTGCCCCATGACCCGCGCCTTGCGCAGCGCCAGCCCGCTACTCAGAACATCATTGGACGTGATACCACCCTTGCTGATGAGGAAACCCAGATCTTCGGGCAGACCACGCAGCAGATCCATGAGAAAAGCCGATACGGTTTCACCGAAATCCAGACGTGTCGCCTGATCGGCAAACTGGCGTTCACTGCGGCTGGTAAAAATCACCAGATCCAGGCCCTGAGCGTGAAGCCTGGCGGCCTGATCGAGAAGATGGGTTAACTGCTTCTTGCCCGCCTCCCCGCTGCAGGCATCCACCTCTACCTCCAGTCCTTGCAGGCCTGATTCCTCCAGCAAGCGGCTGAGCTGCTCGGTGGTTTTACGCACATGAGAACCGACCAGAATGGCTCCGGCTTTACCCCCGCGTACCAGTTGTGCCATGTTTTCCGCAGATACCGGCTGGGGCGGCAGATCGGCCAGTGCGGTCAGCAAGCTGGCCGCACTTCGGAACAGAAAACGCTTGCCCTGCCCGGCAGCAGCCCGCAAATCCCGGGCAAAGGTGTGCAGATCTGCCGCTTCCACGGCGTCCACGACCACACAGGTATTATTTTTGAGTGCCAAAAGCTGCGCCAGGCAACCGGCGCGCAAATCCGCCAGACGCAAGCGTTGCACCTGCTCCGCAGGAATGCGTCCGTGGGTTTTTTCGGCCACATAATCGGGCAGATAACTATGCTGAAAGGCAAACACCGAATCCCGGGCAAATTCGGTTTCATGGGCGGGAACTTCTACCCCGTTCTGGATGACATAATGGGTGCTGTCACGGGTAATGCGCCCCCCTTCAAAAAATGCCGGAACCAGAAAATGCGCATCAAAAGGTCCCAATTCCTCGGCCATCACATCAGTTTCGACCGGATAATGGCCACGCAAGGTCGAATCTGAACGGCTCACCAGCAATGGTTGCATCGGCTGTCCGTTATTGGCCACCTGCTCCAGAGCCACATGCAGGTTGCGGCAGATTTCCCGGGTGACCTGTTCGGCACGGGCGGCGCTCATGCCCCGGGTATTACTCAAAACAAAAAAGAGCGGGGAATCATCCTGCAAGGCTTCCCGCAGGGTCTCAGGATCCCATCGGGTCAGCAGCAGGCAGGAATGGACCGTCTGCGAGCCGGTGGGATCATCATCAATGACGATGATTTTGGTACGGGTTTCCCGGGGATTACTGCCCACCAAAACTCCGCACATTGCTGAGGATGGCATCCGCCGTAATCCCATTGAAAGCCATCAGTTCATCCGCGCTGGCGGTGGTTTCACCGCGCTGCCAGGCCAGGGTATCGCGATGCGCCGCGCGACTGCGCAAAAGTACCGGCTCCAGCGCTCCGGAACCGCCACCGCCGATGGTCAGTAACATGTCGCCGGCAAACAACTGGTGGAATTCCGCATCGGCCATGAAATCCGTATCCGGCTCGGATACGGTATGCGCAGCCACATCCGAGGGGCGATACAACTGACGGGGATTGATGACGGAAACAATGCGCACCCCGTACCCTTCTTTTTCCAGGATCTCGCGGGCGGCGAACACCGGCATCAACACCATGTCTCCGGTAACGGCAAAAGTTACCGTGCCGCGCGTGCCGCCAGCCCCTTCATAAAGAACTGCAGCGCCCTTGCGGACTGCCGCACGCGCTTCGGCCATGCTCAGATGCACGGGCAGCGGGCTTTTCGAGGCAATGATAATCATCGACTTGTTGACGCTATTCACGGCGTATTCATAGGCGGCCTGGATGACGTTGGCATCCGTGGGATAGAGCAGAAACACATTGCCATTGCGCATTTGCGCGGCGAAATAGTTTTCGATTTCCGGACGTTGGTGGGTCCAGCCGTTGCGGCCCTGCTCCAGGGCTCCCGCCGTGAACATGCATACCGTCGAGGGAGTCTTGCGGCGCAGCTCGGCCATCGCCTGACCCACCGTCTGCATAATCGGCCAGCCGTTGATGGCAAAGGACTCATAGGACAACCACAGAGAACGACTGCCAAACAGGGCCAGACCCGCTGCCAGACCCGCGCAGGCATCTTCGTTGAGGGGCTCGTAAACCTGCCCTCCGGGCTGCTGGTTGTAGAGCGGATCTTCCGTGGGATGGCGGATTTTCAGGGCATCATTAATGTTCTTCATGGCTGAAGCTTCATTACCATCGGCATTGCTCACCACAAAGCGCGGGTCCTGCTGTCCCAGCCAGGCGACCAGTGCGCCCATGGCGGTGGCCGGCACGGCCTGTTCTCCGACGGCAAAATCCTGCAGGGGAAACTCACCCAATTGGGCGATTTCCAGCACCTGCTCGGTCACCACGGTTTTGGCAGCAGGACCACCTCCGGCACGGGAGAAGTTGTCGCGGACCAGCGCCCAGGCCTCCGGACTCAGTGCACGCTTTTGCAAGGCAGCTTTTATTTCCGGTGACTCAAAAGTGTCCTTGGGATACAAATTGTGGGATTTTGCACCGGAGACATGCACCCCGGCACCCTTCAACTGTTTGAGGATGAAGGCGGTGTGACGACCATTCAAGGCATTTTGCGCGGCCTTGGCGGCAGCACTCAGGACCGCTTCCATGAAAGCCATGCGTTGCCCGAAAGAGAAGCGCGTGGAATCCACATAGGCGCCTTCCTGTCCGGCATCATCATAATCCTTGGCATCAACCAGAATGACCTCATCAAAGTCATGCGCCCGCCAGTAGGCGATCATTTCCGCGTTGCTCATCAGCGAGACCATGGAATGATGTTCCTGGCTGAAACCATTCCAGACCAGAATCGGCAGATAGTTGGTCACCCGGGGATAGGCAAAGTGAAAATGTTTCATGGAGCTCAGTACATACGGTTCGCCAAAGCCGCCATCGCCGATGGTGACCGGGAACAGCGTGCCGGGATGCAGCAGTGCTCCGGCCATGGCGAAATGTTGCCCCTGTCCCAGCGGACCGGCAGGCGCCAACAGACCCGGAATGGCACCGGAGAGATGACCCAGCAGACCATGCTGTTCGCGGAAGCGCGCCATCATGTCATTCATGTTCTGAATGCCCATGGCTTCCAGAGAGCGATCAAGAAACATGGCACTGTAAAAGCCGGGCGCGTGGTGCCCCACTTCCGTGACAATATTGGTATGACCAAGCATGACCATGGCCGCATAGGCCTCCGCGCTGGAGGCAAAACCCCCGGGATGACCGGACGACTTGGCGGTACAGACCTGCAGCGTGCAATAACGCAGAGCATCGGCCAACAACAGCGACTGGTACACCGCCTCCCGTGCCTGGGGGTTCGCAATCGCCTTATGATCCGCAGCAATGGCAGAGGATTTGCCGTATTCGTCGAAATCCGGCCAGTTCTCACCAAAGTATATCATTCCCGCACAAAACTCGGGGGCATTGGTGGGCAAAGTATTTTGCTGGGTCATAACGGGCTTCCTGTAGCTAAAAATATTGCGCCCACTCTAAGCAGGATCACAGAAATCCGCAATAGAGCGGGTTTTTGGTATTGAATTCAATCCTCTTCTTCGCCGTCTTCGCCGACTCTTCTTTCGCCCTTGAGGGCAATGCTGAGATTTTTCAGCTTACGATACAGATGGGTCCGTTCAAGCCCGACGATTTCAGCGGTGCGGGCAATATTCCAGTCATTGCGCGCCAGATGATACTCAAGGAAAGCCCGTTCAAAGCGTTCGCGGGCGCGTTTGAGGGTACCGCCGAAGTCGTCCTCGTCGAAGTTGCTGTTGGCGAGAGCCATGCGGTTATCCAGACCCAGCGCTCCTTCGATTTCTGCCGCACTGATTTCCGGACCTTCGGCCAGAATCAGCAGGCGCTCCACCAGATTCTGCAGTTCCCGAACATTCCCCGGCCAGGGATAGTGGTTGAGAACATCCATGCTGTCCGGCGCAAAACGACGGCCGGGCAGGCCATCCCGGGCACCATAAAACCGCACAAACTCTTCAATGAGTACCGGGATATCCGCCGTCCGCGCTGACAAGGGCGGAACCCGCAAGGGCAAGGCACTCAGCCGATAGTACAGGTCACTGCGAAACTGGCCGTTTTGTACAGCCTGGGATAAATCATGGGCACTGCCGGCAATGACCCGCACATCGACCGGTACGGGGGTACTGCCGCCCACCCGAATGATGCGTTTTTCCTGCAAGGCTGAAAACAGACGGGCCTGGGTTTCCAGATCCATATCGGCTATTTCGTCGATGAACAGGGTCCCGCCATGGGCGACTTCCAGACGTCCACGAATGAGCTTGCCCTGGGTTTCATTACCAAAAAGTTCCGTAGCCACATTGGGCCGGGCAATGGCGGCAGCACGCAGGTCCACAAAAGGCCCCTGTGCCCGACGGCTCTGCCGGTGCAGATAACGGGCCGCAACTTCCTTGCCGCTTCCCGCTTCGCCGAGCAACAGGGCCCAGGAGTCAACCGCAGCGACTCGGGTGAGCTGTTCCCGAAACTGGCGGATAGCCGGACTATCCCCGCTGGGCCGTTCTACCCAGCCGGTTTGGGCACGCAGGTCGCGATTTTCGCGCTGCAGGCGGCTGGCCTCCAGAGCGTGGGCAACCGTCAGCAGGGTTTTGTCCAAAGACAGCGGCTTTTCGACAAAATCATAAGCACCCAGCTTGGTCGCCTGGACAGCGGTTTCAATGGTGGCGTGGCCGGACATCATCACCACGGGCTGCTCCAGACCCGCATCCGCCCAGCGCCGCAACAGGGTGATGCCATCTTCACCGGGCATCCAGATATCCAGCAGGACCAGATCCACCATCTGGTCGCGCAGAAATTCTTCTGCCGCCGCCGCACTCCCCGCCGTTTGTACCTGATACCCTTCATCTTCGAGAATATCCGCCAGGGTCTGGCAGATATCGGGTTCATCATCGACGATCAGAATCTTCAATCTTGCCGCTTCCATGCCACCTCCAGAAAATCCGGGTCAACCCAGGGGGAAATCCATTACAATCCGCGCGCCACCATTAAGGCCCTGATTATCGGCAACAATCACTCCGCCATGCTCTTCGACAATGCGGCGGACAATGGCAAGGCCCAAGCCCGAGCCTTTGACCTTGCTGGTCACATAGGGCTCAAATACCCGGGCCAGGAGTTCTGCCGGAAAACCAGGACCGTCATCCATTACGCTCAACTCTAGCATCTTTGCCGAGCCGCTGTCCGTCAAGCCGGTACGAATCAGAATATGTTTTCCGGCAGGGCCTTGTTCCGTACCTTGCAGCGCATCCATGGCGTTACGCAGCAAATTGTTGAGAATCTGGCGCAGGCGATGCACATCCGCGCGAATACTGGGCAAATCCGCAGCCAGCTCCGCACGGATTTCAATACCGTTTTCCTGCCCTCGATAGAGGTCCAGAACATCGAGAATCAAAGGATTGATCTCCAGCGGCCGAAGCTCGATTTGCGGTTGCCGGGCATA
>NZ_JBYCKP010000318.1:0-1760 GCF_057473445.1 Acidithiobacillus sp. TH-A36
GGCTGGATCATGTCAGGAGAAAGCTGGTTACCCGTGGTAATCAGTTTGAGCATTACGCGACCAAAGGGGCGCAACACATCTTTGGCCGATTGCATACCGTGGCGAATGGATACTTCGCGCATGATCATGACCAGTCCACCGGGAGAATTCTTGAAAGGGCAACGTGCCGCACAGGTCATGCACTGGGCACAGGCCCATATTTTTTCCTGCATTGCGTCATAAATCTGTTCCACGTTTTCGGTCCAGAGCAACTGGACAATTTCACGGGGACTATAATCGTAGAACTGCGCCGACGGGCAGGTAGCCGTACAAATGCCACAATTCAGACATCCATTGAGTTCGTGGTCATAACGAAAATCCGCACGGATTTCGTCAAACATCTCTTTCATTTCAGCGTAAGTCGCCATCTACTCGCTCCTCGCTCGTAATTAATACGTCGTACCTGTTCGACCCGCAGCGCAGATCATTGGTTCAAATAAACAACGTGATATCGGACTCACCGGCGAATTCAAAAAAGGCCGCTGCACCGCCCAATTCAATCCCGTCAATAAAGTCAGCTGTATCAAACTCGAAAAGATCGACTGTCATCTGACAAGCGATCATTCTTACTTCAGCTTCAACACAAAGTTCGCGCAATTCATCCAGACTGGCTACGCCCTTGGCTTTCATTTTGCTTTTCATCATGGATGTAGCCATTCCTTCCATACCCGGCAACACCATCATCAGGGTAGGCATGGGAACAGGCATCGGCATGGCCGGGTTACCCAGGGGGCTGACGCGCAGATGACTCAGATCTTTCTTGAGCAATTGCAGGCCGTAAAAGGTGAAGAAGATTTCCACACTGTAACCCAGGGCTGCAGCAGTGGACGCCAGGATAAAGGGAGGATATCCCCAATCGAGCGTTCCTTTTGTGGCAACAATTGCCAGTTTTTTCTCGTCCATTTTCTACTCCTGGTCAGGCCGTCAGCCCAACCTCATTCAATTATGCTTTCTGGATGAAGAAGATAAATTCGCCGGCTGCTTCAGCATGCTCCAAAAGAGGATTCTTGGTCTGCTTGGCAAATGCTTCAAAATCTTTTACCGCGCCAGGATCAGTGGCCACGATCTTCAAAACCTGACCGGAAGTCAGCTCACCGAGAGCCTTTTTGGTGCGCAGGATGGGCAAGGGGCAATTCAGGCCACGTGCGTCGAGTACTTGATCTTCTTGTACCATGGTTTAACCTCCTAAGGTTATTGATGTCTGAAAACTACCTGCAAGACTGTATCAGGAAAAGGGGGAACAGCAAGGCAAATATTTTGATTTGATGATTAAGCACCCCTATTTTAGAAAATGCTAATCAACCGGGTAACTGACCAATAGGCAGTCCACGATTCGCCCAGGCTGAAATTCCACCGCGCAAATTAAGCACTTGTCCAAAACCCTGAGCAGCGGCAAAAGCTGCAGCCTGGGCTGAACGTCCACCACTGAGACAATAAAATACCACCGTTTTGGATTTATCCAACTGCTGTAGAGACATCGGCAGCATGTGCAAGGGTACGTGCCGGGCTCCTTCGATGATGCCACGTGCCACCTCAGCGGGAGAACGTACATCCACCAGAATGAACTCATCACCTTGATCGCTCAAGGCCTTGAGTTGATCTGCCGTGATTTCCTGAAAACCGTACATAAGCTATTCACCAATTAATAAAATAATGTCATCTGCTAGCTTACACCATGTATTCGTTCACGTGTAGCACCATTATCCACCCAAACGCATCAT
>NZ_JBYCKP010000319.1:0-1565 GCF_057473445.1 Acidithiobacillus sp. TH-A36
TGGCGGTCTGTATGCTGGATCTGGACAATTTCAAACCGATCAATGACACCTATGGTCATGAGATTGGCGATGAAGTGCTGGTGACCTTAGGTAAACGTCTGACCGGTATGTTGCGCAAATCCGATTTTATTGCCCGTTACGGGGGGGATGAATTCGTACTCCTGCTGGAAGATTTGGCGGGGCATGCAGACCTTGTGCAACTCCTGAAAAAAATTGAAGGGATCATCACCGCACCGATCCTTCTGAGTAATGGTGAAAGCGTTCAGGTTGGGGCAAGCATGGGTCTGGCGCTCTATCCTTCTGCTGATACAGACCAGGCGGATCAGCTGCTGCGCTGGTCTGATCAGGCACTCTATGAAATCAAAGCCCACAAAGCGGATCGGGAAAATTGCTGGATGGTTTTCGGCGATGATCCCCTTCCAGATCAGCGTAATCCGGCACAGGTTCTGCTGGATAACGGCGCATTGGAGGTCTGGTATCAACCCATCCTGGATAGCTACACATGCAAGATAGTCGGCATCGAAGCTTTGGCACGCCTAAAAGATGCTGAGGGGAACCTCTGGACCCCTGCCCACTTTTTACCGGAATTACAGACTACGGACCTGACCACATTGACGAGGGGCGTGCTTTCACAAGCATTGGTAGATCTTGCGGTTCTGGACGGACAAGGATATTCCTTGTGGGTATCCGTGAATCTTGATGCACATTCGGTTTCTGCCGGATGCGTAGAATATTTGAGGGCTCTGCTTGCGCCAACCTGCATTGATCCGTCACGTGTAACCCTGGAAATCCTTGAAGGAGATGACTTCCTGGAGCAGGCCTCGTCAATAGAAAATCTTGTGGAAATGAAAAAGCTCGGTGTTCATTTAGCATTAGATGATCTTGGCAGCGCTTATAGCTCACTCCTACGCTTAAAAACACTACCTTTTGATAAAATCAAACTGGATCAGGCTTTTGTTCGCACACTGGAGAAACAACCCCGAGATCTTTATTTTGTGAATACTGTGCAGGATCTTTCTATCAATTTAGGCGTCACTCTGGTTGTGGAAGGCGTAGAGACAGAAGACATCCTGGATGCCGTCACAGTTGCAGGCGTCTCACTTTTGCAGGGATACGCAATTGCCAAACCCTTGTCACTAAAAGAACTGCAAAAATTCTTACAGCGCCCAGCCGTTAAGCGCTCTAACTATCCTCATACCTTTTTGGGGCTGTACGCTCTCCATCTTGCCATCCATAGCGTTCTGGAAAAAACCATGCGCCAGAATCTTCGCCTGATGGACTATAAAGAGATGGTAGACCCTGGCGTTTGTCCGTTACACAGGGCGATGCAACATCTGGGTGTATTAGAAGGAAGCCCATTAGATCAACGCCATCGAGAGTACCACAAAGCCATTGCAGAACTGATCAACCAGTTATCAATCTCTCCAGAAGCTTCAGGTTGGCGCATTGTGGAACAGGCAGAAAAGGCACTTGAAGAAGCTGTTCTCCATGCATATGAATCGAAGGATTTCCAGACCGAGGGAGTGCCCCTCATCAATCCGTGGGAGGTATCGCAGTGACGGTCA
>NZ_JBYCKP010000320.1:0-3398 GCF_057473445.1 Acidithiobacillus sp. TH-A36
CCCTACAGGCCAATAACCATAAGGCTTCCAGAAACCGTAACGCGCGCGCGCGGTTTTAACTTAAAGAAAAGCTTTTAACGTCTCCGACGGTGGAAAAGCCAAAACCAAAATGACCGACAGACAATGACAATGGGCGCCCACTTGCCGCCTACGGCGCCGGGCGCAAACATCCCCGGCGGGGACCCTGCTGGTCCCCCTGTCCGCGCCTGCGGCTTGCCGGGTCGACCCCCTTCGGGGACTGCGTCCCCCACTACCTATGGCAGTGGCTCCCCCTCGGGTTTTACAAAAGAGGGGTAAATTTGGCGCAGGACACGTTTTTAGTGGTTGAGTGATGGAAATGTACAAGATCTGGATTTGCGTCGTTTCTAGGGCAAATATGGGGCCTTTACGGCAGGTTCGTGCAGGGTGGTTCAGGTTGGGATGGTTTTTGTACGGTGGTGTGACCAGCAACAGGGCAAGTTGTCCCCGCGAAAACCCGCTTTTTCGTTTTTGTGATATCCTATGAGATATGCTGAAAATCGTTCTCGATACCTCCGTACTGACCAGCGCCCTGCGTAGCAACCTGGGGGCCAGCCACGCGGTATTGCGGTTGATCGGTTTGGGGCAGATAACCGTATTGGCAACGCCCGCTTTGTTCATGGAATACGAAGCGGTACTGACAAGGCCTGAGCAATTAGCGGTATCTCAGCTGACCCTCCAAGAGGTCGGTCGATTCCTGGACGCCTTTGCTGGTCTTTGCAGCCCGGTAGATATTCATTTCCACTGGCGGCCACAACTCAACGACCCGAACGATGAAATGGTTCTGGAGGCCGCCGTAAATGGTCATGCCGATGCTTTGGTTACTTTCAACATGGTGCATTTCGCGGTGGCTGCGCCCCGTTTCAATCTTCCCCTATGGCTACCCAAACAACTTTTGATGGAGGTCCGCCAATGAACAAGGCCGCCTATGCCCTGAAACTGCCACAGTCCCTCAAGGCCGCTGCACAACGGCTTGCACGGGAGGACGGTGTATCTCTCAATCAGTGGATCACGGTTGCTCTCGCTGAAAAGGTCGGTGCTGTAGAAACGGCGGCCGACTTCTTCAAACGGCGCGGCAGCAATGCAAGCCCTGCTGACTTTCAGGAAATTCTGGATAAGGTAAGAAGTAATCCGCCAGCTAAAGGCGATGAACTACCGGATTTGTGATGGATTCTACCCTTGGCTTGACGCATCACTCTGATGAGAGTGACGCAATGGATTTTCAGGGGATCACGGTAAGGTCCTATAGTTGGCCATCCTGGGTGCCAGACGAACCGAGCAAAGTCGGGCGATCTGTCGTTCAGGGTTTGGGGGCTGTCAGGCAAAACGGTGCATTCTGTCCACTGACAAACCAAAAAACCTACCGTATTCCAAGGCACCTCTCTGGAAGATCTGCGCACCTTTCCCCTGTCGGCCAGACGCGAAGCAGGATACCAGCTAGATCAGGTGCGCGGATTTTGGCTTGTGCAAACGGATGCGCTTCGGGTACGGTAGACCGTAATCAGGCATGTGCGGATGCGGCAGTCCGTGCGCGTGCGTTTAGTCGAGTCCTTGCCCGGAAGGACGATGCCGAGTAGCCCGGGTGCATGATTCAGTATCTCCGAACTCTGGCCCACATTCCACGTGGGCCTTTTTTTGTTTGTGCGCTCTCGCTGCGTCTGTGCGTCCGCGATGCGGCCAAGGTACAAACATACCCCCGCGATACCTTGCGGGCTTTCCAGGGCATTTCTGCGCCCTTACTGGCCGCGTTATAATGGGAGGCAATCAGGCAGGGGATAAATCGGCTTTCTCTCCAGATTTATAACGGGCATGCCCTCACCCAGAAGGGATCTGCCGAGCAGTCTGGGAAGGCCCGCCGTTGCGCGGGCCTTTTTCGTGACTGGTCACCGTAACAGTAACGGAGTTACTGCGTAACGACCGCCGCCATTGTGTGACTTGTTGCGGTTTCAGTTACTGTAACAACCTGGTACACATGCACCCTATCTAAAATCGCATTTTCCCGGACCGCCAATCATCAGGCTTGCGCTGTACTCTCCCGATCACGGATCGCCCAGACATTGACCGTTGTGCCGTTGCGATATGTTTTGCAGTGGTCCACCTGGGCACGCAACTCACTGAGCAGGCTATCCTCATATTGACATAACCTACCAAGCGAAAACCGAACAATAGCGCACAGCGAATTGTAAGGTTTTCGCTTGGTAGGCAAAGGGGCAAGCCCCTTTTGAAACCCCGATGAGGGGCGGCTTTTTTATTATTGAGTGACTGGCTGCGATTTAAGCAGATGGATGAGCGCCAGATCGACGATCTCTTTTTGTGACTTGTCGCCATATGTGGTGATGAGTTCATCCAGGGCCATGTGCGCGTCACCCGACAACATTACGGAGATCGGCTTCCCGCTGTAGCCTTCCATCGGGAAGCGGCGACGGTCGCGGCTGGCCTTGGCCCGTTCCGCTGCCGTCATGGGACGGTCGCCCTTGGGCTTACGGCCTCTTTTTTTGGTGACAGGTGGCGATAAGACCTCGGTTATCTGGGTCATGACTGTTCTCCGCGTCAGTTGCCTGAATTTTATTCTATGTGACACGCCACCAATAATCAAAATAACGTGACATGCTGCGTTATTACACAAACGTCCGTTTGTCTGACTGCCGGAAAAACGGTCGTGGCCAGCTCTCATCCCGTCACACAACCTGTCAGGTTTTCTATGGCGTGCAAACGAAGCATTAACACTGCGTTTTCCGGCAATCGTTACGGTAACAATCTAAAACGGAGTCTTCAGATGGAGACTCCGTTTTTTTAAGCAGGTGAGGCGGTGACTGTAGGTGTCTGTCAGGCGGTCAGACAACACAGCTTTTTGTCGGCCCAAGCGTCAGACACCCCGTCAGACAATGCTGTCGGACGCCCTGTCCGACGCCTTTTATTTCACCACACCTGACGCACCAAAGGTGCAGTTTTTAGACCCCGTCCAGATGGCTGTATGTCGGACAATCAATAGCTTGCGCGTCTGTCAGTAGGTTGCTAAAACGGTTGTTATTCTTGTAAGGAGGCTTTTTATGAGCACACAAGCATTGGCCCAGACCCAGATCAATAACCGGGAAATCCGTTACGCCAGAGTTGAGCGGTTTACCGGCATTGAAAGCGTCATTCAATTGATGCCCCCCAGAGACAATGGACGGCCCGAGTTCACTACCCTGCTCGACAGTGTTCGGGAAATGGGCATCCTGAATCCGGTTGTCGCCATTGAGCATAATGACGGCGCGCTGTATGTCATTGACGGATACATGCGGGTGATGGTCGGAGATCACCTGGGACTGCAACAGATTCCTTACATCCACACCCCATTAAATCCCGATGATCCCGCCGTAGTGGACATGGCTGCCCGT
>NZ_JBYCKP010000321.1:0-10028 GCF_057473445.1 Acidithiobacillus sp. TH-A36
ACGAACTGTACCGTCTGGAATGGGCTTTTCGCTTCACCGAACAGCGCCTCAGGGAACACTTACTGGAGCTTCGTCAGCTGCACCAGCGCCAACAGGCAATGCAATGTATGGTCACCATTGGTGAAATGTCTGCGCAGGTGGCCCATGAAATCCGTAACGCCCTGTCCTCCCTGCGCGGCGCCGCTCGTTACCTGGTGCGCTATGGTCAGGGGGCAGACAATCAGGGCGATTTTATCCGCATCATTGAGGAAGAAGTACAGCGCCTGTATGACATGACTCAAGGCTTTCTGGACTTTGGTCGGCCTTATGCGGCGATCCCTGTCGACACGCAAATCCGGCATCTGCTGGAACGATGCCTCACCAGACATCGCGCAGACCTGGAGACCAAAACTATTTTGGCCACTCTGGATTGTCCGGCATCCCTGCATGCCATACTGGACCCTTCCCTGATCGAACAGGCATTGAGCAATCTGATTCTCAATGCCATTGATGCCCTGCCTATGCAAGATGGGGAGCTGCATCTTGCTGCAGAAAAATCCGGGCTTGCGCAGCTGGACATTATGGTTTCTGATAATGGACCGGGCATTCCCCCAGAAAAACGGGCGACCATTTTCAAACCCTATGTCACCACCAAAACCAAGGGTAGTGGCTTGGGATTGGCAGTGGTCACCAAAATCATGATGGTGCATGATGGCAGCGTAGAGTTGTGCGAAACCCATTCTGGTACCAGGTTCATTCTCCATTTGCCCGGCAAGCTTCCCCTGTCATCCTGATGATGACCATGACCAAAAAATTTCTGAGACCGACCCTATAAACATGCAGAATCTGATTTTAATTGTAGAAGATGAAAAAAACCTTCGTTGTGTTTTGTCAGCGGTACTGACTGCCGAGGGGTTCCAGGTACTGGAAGCTGAAAATGGCGAACAGGCACTGGCGACCATTGAAAACACTGAACCTGCATTAATCCTGACTGATCAGCGTCTGCCCGGGCTTTCCGGCACCGAACTATTGCGCAATATCAAGGCGACGCACCCTGAAATACCGGTCATTATTTCGACGGCCTATGGAGAAATTGAGCAGGCAGTCGAAGCCATCAAGGCGGGTGCCGAACATTATCTGACTAAACCGGTCGATGAGGGCGAACTGATTGCCTTGATTCGCCAAACCCTGGGGCGTCGTGGCAAATCCCTACCTCCCATGCGTCAGGAGCCACGCCGGCACGGCTTGATCGGGGTCAGCCGCGCCATCGAAACCCTGCTGGAAACCATTGATCTGGTAGCGCCAGCACCCTCCAATGTGCTGATTACCGGAGAATCCGGGACCGGTAAGGAGCTGGTTGCTCGCGCCTTGCATCAAGCTTCCAATCGGGCGGACCAACCTTTTGTCGCTTTTAACTGTGGCGCCATTCCACTGGAGTTGGTGGAAAGTGAAATTTTTGGCTATGAAAAAGGCGCCTTTACTGGAGCGACACGTACGCAGGCCGGCAAACTGGAAATGGCTGGTGCCGGAACCCTTTTTCTGGATGAAGTAGGAGATATGCCCCTCGCCATGCAGGTCAAATTGCTCCGCGCCCTGCAGGAAAGGGAGTTCACCCGTCTGGGCACCCATCAACCCTTGCGCATGTTGGCCCGGATTGTGGCAGCTACCCACATGGATCTGGCCAAGGCGGTGGCCGAAGGCCAGTTCCGGGAAGATCTCTATTATCGGCTGAATGTCATTCCGCTCCATATTCCTCCGCTGCGCGAGCGACGGGCCGACATCGCGCCGCTGGTACATCATTTTCTGGAACAAATCTGCAGCGTCATTGGCCGCAGCCCGACCGTAACCATCAGCAGTGAGGCTCTGGCTGCCCTGGAAGCCTATGAGTGGCCAGGCAATATCAGACAACTTGAAAATCTTCTGGAACGGATGGTGGTGCTCAATCGTCATGGACACATACAGCGGCAAAACCTCCCTCCCGACATCTGCCAGCAAAATGCTGGAGCTGGTGGATCAGGTACGGCAAGCCCCTTTGATTTACCTGCCCTGGAACGGCAAACCGTGCTCAGCGCCCTTGAAAAAACCCGATTCAATCAAAGCCAGGCGGCTGTTCTTCTGGGCATCAGCCGCAAACAATTGCGGACCAAAATGAAAAATATTGGCCTGCTTGGCGACCAGGATTCTGAAGAAGACAACCTCGACAACTGATCCATTGCAGGGACCGGTACGAAACATCTGGTCCTTTTGGCACACTCTTTTTTCGCCCGACTGCCCCTTCTCTTGCGCACGGCAACACCCTCACCCGCACAGCGCCTTTGCACCTGGCTTTCTATATCATTGAAAAACACCTATTGACCCAGATTTATGGCTGAAAATGCCATAAAAATGGCTTAAAAAAACAATACCAGCAATTATACTTTACAGACTATTTTATTGTTTATTGTAAGAGGCCATTCTTTCTAAAAGAATGGCACAAAAGCTGCTAGTTAATTTTGCCGCGCCAGTAGGTAGCGCTGCAATAAAGGAGCATTTTATGAAGCACAGAAATAAACAGCTGGCTCAGATCGCTTTGCTGTTGACAGGGATTTCTTGTCTGGGACTTGGCGTGAATGCAGCAGCAGCGCCGGGCAACGTCAGCAGTATTCAGGCCGGCAAAGCTATTGCCTTCAATCGCGCACAGGGAAACTGTCTTGCCTGCCACGCTCTACCGGGCGGAACAATGGCGGGCAATGTGGGTCCGGCCCTGCCCATGCAGGGCGTAACATTCCAGCAGATGTTTCAGACCAAGGAAAAACTCGTCGCTTTTTTGGGTGATCCTGAAAAACTATTTCCATACGCAAACATGCCTGAATTTGGAAAAAACAAAGTGCTGACGCAGACACAGTTAGAGCAGGTTGCCGACTATTTGTGGTCTTTGAAGTAAATAATCCATCTGTAATTCCTAAGGAGACAATAATGATGAGTAAACCCATTGAGCGACGCCAGTTTTTAGGTGCCAGCCTGGCTACAGGGGCGGTGGCTACGGCTGCTGGTCTTGGCTTGATCAAACCGCAGCTGGCCTTTGCAGATAATGTTGCCGGATGGCCTGAAAAAGCTTTTGATGCCAAGTTGCTGAAAGAGGCCATGTCCGACTCCGTTGGTAAAACCGACATTCCGGTATCTGCCAAAGTCAAACTGACAGCACCTACCATCGCTGAAAACGGCGGAGCGGTTCCCGTCACCATTGAAGTGGATTCGCCCATGACGGCAGACGATTACATTGCAGCGGTTTATCTGTTTGTCGATCACAACCCCACCCCTCTGGCCAGTCAGTTCACGTTTACACCTGCAGCGGGTAAAGCATACATCCAGCAACGCATCAAAATGGCAAAAACTGACAATGTCCGGGTCGTTGCCAAAACCAATAAGGGCGTTCTGATGGCCTCTGCCCCCCGGGAAGTCAAAGTCACCATTGGTGGTTGCGGCGGTTAAATCAATATACACCCATTGAAAAAAGGAATTATCCATGGCAGGAAATGTAGGTAACCCAATGATTCGCATGGCGAGCAGCGCCAAAAAAGGGGAAATTGTCGAAATCCGTTCACTGATCATGAATCCCATGACTACGGGTCTGACCAAAGATAAGGCTGGAAAGGTCCTTCCGGCCCATTTTATCCAAACCGTCACCGTGACATTTGATAACAAGCCGTTACTGGACATTGACTGGAGTACAGCCGTCAGTGCCAATCCCTACCTCGCATTCAAATTGCGGGCCGAAAGTAGCGGAATCCTGAAAATAGTCTGGAAAGACAATACCGGCGGTAACTGGAGTGCCGATTCCAAACTGACAGTAGCCTGATACCCATATCGGGGCGAATGAAATCGCCCCTGCAACAAAAGGACGAACCCATGAAGCGGTTGCTGATTGCGCTTTCAATCATAGGCCTAGCTGGTGTCAGTGACGCTGCGCAGGCAGTCAACTGGTGGGACCTGGGAAATACCAAGGTCGGACCGGCCGAGACGCTCAAACAATTTCATACCTATTTCGAGGAACAAAATCCTAAAATGCCTTTGGAGAAGTACGCGCTGGGTTCTTATGCATTCAGCCCGGAAATGTACAGTCAGTATCAGGAGGCCATTCAGTTTAATCCCGGAGATTTGACTTTATCCCAAGGCAAGGCTTTATGGACCAAGTCTTTTGCTGATGGCAAGTCTTATGCCAGTTGTTATCCTGATGGTGGCAAGGGTGTGGCGGCACATTACCCCATGTATGATCCCAAAACCCATGACATCGTAACCATCGGTACCAGTCTGAATGCTTGCCGCAAGGCTAATGGTGAGGCACCGCTTAAATATGGCAGCAGTGATATGGTGGCTTTGCAAACTTATCTGACCTCGCTCTCTAATGGGATGCCCGTGGATGTTCAGGTACAGGGTCCGGGGGCCACGAAAGCCTTTGAAGAAGGTAAAGCCTACTTTTTCATGAAACGCGGACAACTTAATTTTTCCTGTGCTACTTGTCATGTTGCTTATGCCGGGAAATATTTACGCGCACAAATCATCTCTCCAGTACAGGGCCAAAGCGCCCATTTCCCGACTTATCGCGCTGCCTGGTCGGCAGTCAATACTTTGCAAAAGCGGATGCAGGGTTGTGACAAAAAAGTAGGTGCGGTGCCACAACCGCTCGAAAGTGCAGATTACCAGCGGCTGGAATATTTTATGAGTTATCTCAGCAACGGCATCAAGATCAATGTGCCGGGATATCGTCCATGAACTCAACCCCGGATAATAAATCCTGAATTTTTACCCGCTACTATTTTTACCAGAAACAATGGGGAATACCATGAATATGAAAAAATCAGTACTTGTGCTCGGATTATGTTGCACGGGATTGAGTCTTGGCGGCTGGGCACAGGGTGCCGAGATTTCTTCGACAGTATCCGGAATGCCAGCAATTAATACCGCCAGCCCGCTGTACATTGTCAATGTGCAGAAAGGTGTCACTCCGGCCCAGATCAAAATGGGTATTCAGAGCGGTGCCGAGGCTGAAAATATGAATGTGGTAGGCACGCTGGATGTTCAGCAGGGACTCAAGGAAAGAGGTATTAAAAGCAATCAGCCCTATGTCATTTATGAGGTCTGTAATTTGGTTCTGGGTGCAAAAATCCTCAAAAGCACACCGGAATTTGGGGCTTTTGCACCCTGTAAAATTGTCATGTATGAACAAAATGGCCAACTAAAATTGATGACCTATTTACCCACCTACGCCCTGAAATATTTCCCGAAAAATCCAGAATCCGCCAAGGTGGCTCAGGAGCTGGATCACCAGATTATTACCGTGATGAAGCAAGCCGCTGCTGGCGGGCTTTAATCCGTATCGGAGGATTCAATGAACTTAAGTAGACGTGATTTCATGCAATTAATGGGAATAGCCGGTGCTGGCAGCTTCCTGACACCGGGTGCCGTGCAGTCGGCCTGGGGGGCAGATGCCGACCCTTATGAAATTCCTGATTATGGGAATGTCACCTTATTGCACATGACTGACTCTCATGCGCAATTGCTGCCGGTATGGTGGCGTGAACCGGATACCAACATCGGCGTAGGGCAGGTACTGAATCAGGTTCCCCATCTCTGCGGACAGTGGATGCTGGATTATTATGGAGTAGCTACCCCCTCTTCCAGCAAATATGCCTATTCTTGCCTGGACTTCGACACTCTCGCGCACAAATACGGCAAAATCGGTGGATATGCACATATCGCCAGCCTGGTCAAACGCTATCGGCAACAACGGGGAGACAAGGTGTTGCTGCTGGATGGTGGAGATACCTGGCAGGGTTCAGCAACCAGTCTCTGGACCAAGGGTGCGGATATGGTCGGGGCCCAGAATCTCCTGGGGATAGATGATTTTGTTGGCCATTGGGAATTTACTTACGGGCAGGATCAGGTGGAGCATCTGGTCAAAACTGAACTCAAGGCCAATTTTCTGGCCCAGAATATCTTCAACAATACCTGGCAGGAACTGGTTTTTAAACCCTACCATATTCATGAGGTCAGTGGCCGTAAAATTGCCGTTATTGGTCAGGCTTTTCCTTTTACCCCCATCGCCAATCCCGGTTACATGATACCTGACTGGGGGTTTGGTATTCATACCGGGCATATGCAGAAAATGGTGACAGAATGCCGCGAGAAACAGCACGCTGATCTGGTGGTCGTGCTCTCGCATAACGGTGCTGACGTTGACAAGAAAATGGCCTCAATGGTCAAGGGCATTGATATCATTCTGGGTGGTCATACCCATGACATTATGGGACCCAAGCCTTTCATGGTCGGCAATACCTTAATAATCAATACCAGCACCAATGGCAAGGTATTAGCCCGTTTCGATCTGGATGTCGGCAAAGGCAAGCTTAATGGCTGGCGTTTCCATTATCTGCCGGTGTTCTCCAACCTGATCAAGGAAGATCCGGAGATGGCTGACTACATCCATAAGGTCCGCAGCCCTTATCAGCAGAAATTGGCGCAGCCCCTGGCTACTACCGAAAGCCTGCTTTACCGGCGTGACAACTTTAATGGCAGCTTTGACCAGTTACTCTGCGACGCCTTGCGGGAAGAAATGGATTGCGAAGTCTCTTTCTCCCCAGGCTTCCGCTGGGGCTACTGCAAGCTCCCCGGTGAAACCATTACCATGGAAGACGTCATGGGCCAGACGGCCATCACCTATCCCCAGGTTACCGTCAACACCTACACTGGGGAACAGATCAAGAACATCATGGAGCAGGTGGCAGATAACATCTTCAATCCGAACCCATATTATCAGCAGGGCGGGGATATGATCCGGGTCGGGAATATTCAGTATGACTTTAATCCGGATGAAAAAATCTATCATCGTTGCAGCAATATGCGGGTTGGTGGTCAAACGATGTCTGCCAGCAAAAAATACAAAGTGGCAGGCTGGGCAGCCATGCAACCTGTTGAAGGGAAACCAGTCTGGGATATTTTTTCAAAGTGGCTGCAATCCAAAAAGAATGTGCGGGTAGACAAGGTGGATTTACCGGTACTCAACAAGGACATGGCAAACAACCACGGCATTGCCTTTCCCAAAACCTACAAGCTTTAGGCATCTTCAGGTGGCGAGCAGCATTAGCCAGCGGTTTTGACCGCTGGTTTTTTTTGTGAGCAAAACAAGGTCCTGTAGCCAAATCACCCCAATCTCACCAGATTTTATCTCGACCATACCTCATGCTAGACTGCGCACTGAATTTTGCAGCCCGGAAGTGATGTTTAACTTTGTTCAAATCCCGGCCGTGTCCCCACTTGCATAACAAAGGCTTGTAACCAGATGATCATGAAACGCATTCTTGGACTTTTTTCCACGGACCTCGCTGTTGACCTGGGTACGGCCAACACCCTGATTTATGTGCGAGGAAAGGGCATTGTCCTCTCAGAACCTTCTGTCGTGGCCATTCATACTGGGCGCCGTGGTGGTGGCAGTCGCCGTTTACATGTCGGTGAAGAGGCCAAACGCATGCTCGGACGCACCCCCGCCAACATCACCGCCATTCGGCCTTTAAAAGACGGCGTCATTGCCGATTTTGAAATTACAGAGGCGATGCTCAAGCACTTCATTCGTCGCGTCCATCATCAGCGTTTTCTCAGCCCCAGCCCCCGTATTATTGTTTGTGTGCCCTATGGAGCCACGCAGGTGGAACGCCGTGCCATCCGCGAATCAGCCATGAGCGCGGGAGCTCGCGAAGTGCATCTGATTGAAGAACCCATGGCGGCAGCCATTGGCGCCGGCATGCCAGTCGCAGAACCCACCGGCTCCATGGTGGTGGACATTGGTGGTGGGACCACTGAAGTCGGGGTAATTGCTCTGGGCGGTGTGGTTTATTCCCAAAGCGTCCGGGTAGGGGGTGACAAAATGGATGAAGCCATCGTTAATTACATCCGCCGCAATTACGGCATGTTGATTGGTGAAAGTACCGCCGAAGAAATCAAGAAAAAGGTGGGCTGTGCTTATCCCGGTCAGGAAGTGCTGACGCTTGAAGTGCGCGGGCGCAATCTCGCCGAAGGCGTCCCCCGCACTTTCAGCATCAATAGTAATGAAATCATGGAAGCTCTTCAGGAACCGCTGGGTGCCATTGTCGGCGCCATCAAGCTGGCCCTGGAACAAACCCCTCCGGAGCTCGCTGGCGATATTGCCGAGCGCGGCATGGTTCTGACGGGGGGTGGTGCGCTGTTGCGCGATCTGGACCGTCTCATCATGGAGGAAACTTCCTTGCCGGTGATTGTTGCCGAAGATCCTTTGACCTGTGTAGCGCGAGGCAGTGGCCGCGCCCTGGAAGAACTGGAACTTCTGGGTGAGGTATTCGCCGACGATTAACCCGGCGAAACTGTAAACATTCAGCATGCCAGCGTTGTTTTTCCCTCGCCGCTACCCGCCGCTCCTTCGTGTAGCGGCGTTTGTGTTGTTGAGCATTGTCATTGCGGCGCTCAGCGAAAAGCATCCCAATATGCTGAACTGGTCCGGGAATCTGACTTATCCCATTCATTGGCTGGATCTTCAGGCCACAAAAAACTGGCGTACAGTGGGTGAATACCTGCAAGATCGCCGCAGTCTGCTTGCTGAAAACGCGCAACTGCGGGAAAAACTCAAATCGCTGGAACCAAAACTGCTGGAAAACGAGATATTACACAATGAAAACCGGCAACTGTTGGCATTACTCGACAGTTTCCCCCAGCCACCCGGAAGGATGGCTGTTGCCCAGGTCATCGCCGAAAACTTTTCTCCCGGTAGCCAGCTCATTACCGTCAATCTGGGCAGTCACAATGGCGTTCACATAGGTCAGCCGGTGCTGGCCGCCGGTGGTGTGGCCGGGCAAGTCATTCACGTAGCCGATCTCAGCGCCCAGATCGCCCTGATTTCCGACCTCGACAGCAGCATCCCTGCGCAACTGGCGGGCACAAACCTTCCGCTGCTGGTTAATGGCAAGGGCAATATTCATTGGTTGAGTGTTCCCTTTCAGCCGCGCAACACCACCCTGAAAGCAGGTGACCAATTGGTCACTTCTGGACTCGGGGGGCGTTTTCCCTCTGGCCTGCATATTGGTACCATTTCCAGGGTCATTCACAATGGTGACGAGCCCTTTGCGCAAATTTCAGTGCGGCCCGCAGTACCCTTGGGTCAGCTCACCACGGTACTCATACTTCTAAAGAACAAGCCGACATCACGGCCTGATAAAGCATGAATGCTATCGCCATGGTGATCGCCTTTTCCCTGGCCATGGCCCTGGAAACACTCCCCTCTGGCCCTGTTTATGGCATGATCCATCCGGATTTTGTAGCCATGCTTCTGCTTTACTGGTCGATCCGTAGTGGCTCCGAACTCAGCTATACGGTGGTATGGCTCATAGGATTACTTCAGGATATGATGATGGGTGATGTGCCCGGTGGCCAGGCCGTTGCCAGTGTTCTCATGGTTTATGCGCTGGTCAATGGCCTGGGCAGGGTGCGCCATCTATCTGTTTGGGAACAATTGGTTTTCATTTTCATGCTGCTGTTCGCTCATCGACTGATCGTCTGGTCCTGGCAACTATGGTCCGCGCCAGTGAGCTGGCATTTCAGCCTGCTCCTCAGCCCGTTGATGGGGGCCTTACTATGGCCCCTGTTTACCTATTTGCTGGATTATCTGCGCCATCATTTGAAGGCATCATCATGAACCGGTCACAACGCCTGTTCCGTCCATTGCAAAAACTGGATCCAGCACTGTTGACCGGTGTTGTCATTTTAATGGGCATCAGTTTGGCCGTACTTTACAGCGGCAGCCAGGAAAGTCTTCGCGTGGTTTTCGCCCAGTTATTCCACTTTGCTATCGGCTTTATTGTGCTGATCACCATTGCCAATACCCCGCCAGAACGCATTCGCGCCTGGGCCCCGGCACTTTATGGCATCGGCGTTATACTCCTGGCACTCACCCTGGTCGCTGGCAAAACCAGCCTCGGAGCCAGACGCTGGTTAGGTGCCGGACCCATCACCTTTCAGCCCTCGGAACTCATGAAACTGGCTTTACC
>NZ_JBYCKP010000322.1:0-3100 GCF_057473445.1 Acidithiobacillus sp. TH-A36
CCAGGCCCAAAAGGCGCTTGTCGCGCAGGGATTCCGGTACTTCGCCATTGACCATACGCAAAGCCAGACCCTCAACAATGGCCGTTTTGCCGACGCCGGGTTCACCAATCAACACCGGATTATTCTTGCTGCGTCGCAACAATACCTGAATGGTGCGGCGGATTTCATCGTCGCGACCAATGACCGGATCCAGTTTACCCTGTCTGGCCCTTTCGGTGTAATCAGTGGTGTATTTTTCCAGCGCCTGCCGCTGTTCTTCAGCATTGGCATCGTTGATTTTTTCGCCACCATGAAGATCATGGACGGCCTGTTCAAGATCCTTGCTGGTGGCTCCTGCAGCTTTGAACAAGCGTCCGGCCTCGCCCTTGTCTTCCAGCAGGGCGAGCAGAAAATGCTCGGTAGAAATGAAGCTGTCACCGCGTTTCTGACTGATTTTATCGGCCAGATTGAACATATTGTTCAAGTCACGACTCACCTGTACTTCGCCGGGCTGACCATGTACTTTGGGCATGCCTTCCAATGCGCGACTTAGCTGATTGCGCAGGGCATCCACCTGCACACCAGCTTTGGCAAGTACCGGGCGGGCAATTCCCCCCTCCTGATCCAGAAAAGCGATCAAAAAATGAATGGGTTCAATTTGTTGATGATCCTGAGCGAGAGCAAGGCTTTGGGCATCCTGAAAGGCCTGTTGAAATTTGGTGGTCAATTTATCGGTGCGCATGGTAAAGCTCCATGAAATAAACGTTGACCATCACATGGGATCAGCTGGTCTTTTTTTCAAGGGTAGGGGATCCCCGCAATCCTTTAATCAGAAAAACACTGGCCAGCAAGGCCACCAGACCGGCCCCGGCAAAAGTCAGCTGCCCACCCCATTGGGCCCAGGACCAGCCTGCGGCAAGGGCACCCAAGCCGCCGCCCAGGCCATAAACCATACTGGCATAAAGCGCCATGCCCCGGGCCCGCAAGGCTCCGGGAAAACGCTCAGATACCCAGTGTACAGCGGCCAGATGAAAAGCTGCATAACTGGCTGCATGCAGACTCTGGACAAGCACTATCCAGAGTAAGCCCGGCCACCAGGCAATTACGCCCCAGCGCAGCGCCGTCAGAAAAAAGGCGGCCGTAAAAACCAGTGGCACACCAAAGCGACGGATAAAACGATCTCCCCACCAGAAAAAGGCTACTTCGCAAAGCACGGCAAAACCCCAGAGCATGCCGACGCTACTGCTACTGAGCCCATGCGCCTCGGCATAAATCGAATAAAATGCATAATATACGCCGTGACTGGCCTGTTCGAGCAGGCCCGCCAACAAAAAAAACCAGAGCCCGGCATCCCGCAAGACCGGACTCATACGCGGACGCAGCTGATGTGACGGATGGGTCTGGATTCCGTAGGGCAAATGACGGCTTACCCACCAGGCAAGCACTAAAAACACGAGGATACCGGGTAAAAATGCGCGCATTCCCCAGTTGCTGATGAACACCCCCATTCCCAGGGACAGGGCAATAAAGCCTAATGAACCCCACAAGCGGATGCGACCATAAGCGGCCGAGCGACGCTGCGCCCAGTCCATCGTGGCCGCATCCACCAATGGCAACGTTGCGGCCCAGAAAAAAGAAAATGCCAGGGTGATAAGCAGAATGACCAGGAAATGACCGGCGCTGAATTCCAGTGCCAGAAACCCGGCAGCGGTGAGCAGAGTCCCCAGCATCACAATCCGGCGGCTCCCCCAGAAGTGGGATAACCAGCCCCAGAGATTAGGCGCCAGAACTTTACTGAATTGCACGGCAGCAGTGAGGATGCCAATGGCCAGTGGAGTTTGGCCCTGAGCATGCAACCAGGGTCCCCAGTAGGGCATGAACGCACCCAAGGCGCAAAAATAAACAAAATAGAAGGCGGCCAGCCAGCCCCCTTCCCGTTCAATGCCCATTACTTATGCAGAAATAGGGGGAAGTGGAGACTGTACGTCTCCATTCTGGGCGCGCTGGCGCATCCAGTGATCCATCAAAGTCAAAGCCAGCATGGCTTCAACAATGGGTACCGCACGAATACCTACACAGGGGTCATGGCGACCGGTGGTTACCACTTCCTGAGGTTGGCCGTGGATATCAATACTTTGACGAGGGATACGGATACTGGAGGTAGGTTTGATGGCCACCGAAAGCGTCAGATTCTGACCGGAAGATATTCCGCCCAGCACTCCGCCGGCATGATTACTCAGAAAACCGTCCGGGGTCAGCGCATCGCCGTGCTGACTGCCGCGCTGCTCGACTACATCAAAACCATCCCCCATGGCCACGGCCTTCACCGCGTTAATGCTCATCATGGCCTTGGCAATATCAGCTTCCAGGCGATCAAAAACAGGTTCTCCCAGTCCTGTCGGCATACCTGTAACCCGGGCATCGACGCGGGCACCGATGGAATCACCTTCCTTGCGCAACGCATCCAGAAATTCTGCCATTTGTTCTGCAGCGCTGGCGTCGGGACAAAAAAAGTCATTTTTGGAAATTTCAGCAGCATCAAACGACTGGGCCTTCACAGTTCCCATCTGCGCCATCCAGGCAAGGATTTCCATGCCTAGCCGATCTTTGAGAAATTTGCGCGCGACGGCACCCGCCGCGACGCGGGTTGCGGTTTCGCGAGCCGATGATCGCCCCCCGCCCCGATAATCCCGTAATCCGTATTTTTGCAGATACGTATAATCTGCATGACCAGGACGGAACAAATCCTTGATTTTACCGTAATCCTGGGAGCGTTGGTCGGTATTGCGAATCAGCAGGCCAATGGGTGTTCCAGTGGTGACCCCTTCGAACACACCCGAAAGTATTTCTACCTGATCTTTTTCCTGGCGCTGGGTGGTGTGGCGTGACTGCCCCGGGCGGCGCCGATCCAGATCACCCTGGATATCTTCCGGTGCCAGGGGCATTCCCGGCGGACAACCGTCAATAATACAGCCAATGGCCGGTCCATGACTTTCGCCAAAGGTGCTCACCCGGAAACACTCACCAAAACTGCTGCCAGCCATGAATTATTTTTCCATTTCAATCATGGCGTAAGCCGAATGGTTATGAATGGATTCAAAGTTTTCCGATGACACCGAAA
>NZ_JBYCKP010000323.1:0-1078 GCF_057473445.1 Acidithiobacillus sp. TH-A36
GGTTTTCTGGCTGGAATCGCCCATGTATTGAACAGTGCCATCACTCTGTAGCTGAAATGGCGGCGTCTGGGCATTGGACCCGCCATAGATATAAGTACCATTGGCATCCTGCGTATTGGCCAATTGCACCAGTTGCTGCAAATTTCCCTGCATGGTCGTTACAGCATTTTGCAGGTCATTGGAATTGACCGTGGCATTATTCATCTGCACCGCCAGTTGCTGCACCTGATTCATCAGGGTGCCGACACTTTGCAAGGTACTGGAACTCATACTGAGGCCCTGCTGAGCGTAAGTATTACTTTGTTGATAGCTACCCAGATTGGCAATTTTGGTATTGAGATTCAAAACCTGAGCATTACCCACAGGATCGTTGGTAGGGTTGATCAGCGCATTGCCGGTGGACAGCTGCTGCGAAAGATTATTCAGCGTACTTTGTTGGTTCAACAAGGAATACAGGCTGCTTTGGTAAAATTCCTGGGTGCTGACGCGCATGCTGTTCTCCTTATAGAGCCTGTATCAATGACTGAAACAAGGTACTGCCCACAGAAATGGCTTTCGCCGCCGCCTGATAGGCCTGCTGATACTGAATCAGACTGGCGGCTTCCTGATCCAGATTCACGCCGGAAACCGCTTGCTGCGAGGCCTGGGCCGACTGCAAAACCGTGAGCTGGGCCTGGGCGTTATTCTGGGCCTGAGCGGCCTGATTGGTTACCTGAGTGAGTAATTGCGCGGCATTATCATTAAAAGTTGCCGTTCCATTGTTCAAAACCTTGCTGGTGGCCAACGCGGCCATCGCCTGGGCATTGCCGTTACTCCCCGCCCCGCCGGGACTCAAGGTAAACGCATCGCCGGAAGCCGCCAGGGTGCCACTGAGATTCACTTGCCAATAACCGCCTGTAGGCTTGGGGTACGGGATGTCGATGAGCGTACCGGAACCACCCAGGCTGACAGTTCCAGAACCTATCACCGAACCAGTGCCCGACCCGGAAGAAATCTGGAAGGTCGCCGAACCTCCCTGACTGGCACCACTGGTCATGGTGATCTGCAAATTAGTCGGAAATGACGATATGTCGCTAGG
>NZ_JBYCKP010000324.1:0-4957 GCF_057473445.1 Acidithiobacillus sp. TH-A36
AGCGCCGCCGTATTTCTCTGGGTATCAAACAGTGTCTGCCTAATCCATGGGATGATTTTGCCCAGAACTTCCAGAAAGGCGATCGGGTCTCCGGCCAGATCAAGAGCATCACCGACTTTGGCGTATTTGTGGGTCTGGATGGTGGAATTGACGGCCTGATTCATCTCTCCGACCTTGCCTGGGATCGTACCGGTGAAGAAGCCGTGCGTGACTTCAAGAAAGGCGATACGCTGGAAGCAGTGGTGCTCAGCATTGACCCGGAACGTGAACGTATCAGCCTTGGCATCAAGCAGATGGAAACGGATCCTTTCATTCAGTTTGTCGTCGCCAATGAAAAGGGCGCGCTGGTAGAAGGTGAAGTCATTTCCGTAGACGGTCGTGGCGCAGAAATTCGCGTGGGTGAAGGGGTTGAAGGCCACCTGCCGCAGCGTGAGTTGAGCAAGGGCCAGACCCTGGCTGCGGGTGACAAGATTGAGGTGGCCATTGCCGCCGTAGATCGTAAAAACCGCACCTTGACCCTGAGTACCAAGGCGCGCGATGTGGCCGTAGCCCCAAGTGCTGAAGAACAGGCTGCTGCTACCCAGCAGTATGCCCGCAGCGCGGCAACAGGCACCACCAGTCTGGGTGACCTGATTAAAGAGCAGCTCAAGCGTAAGCAGGAAGAAGAGGGTTAATTGCAAGACGGCTCCCGTGATGCCCTTATTGAGTATCCGGGGAGCCCCTTTTTTTAGCGTCAGGCCGAAATTCTTGCCGTCTGACGTTTTTACAAGTTTTCCAATCAGTGCTTATTTGAAGAAGCTAAAAATCATGACTAAATCTGAATTGATCAAAAACATCAGCGCCCAATACCCGCAGCTCAGTGTGCGTGATATTGAAATGGCCACCCGCCATATGCTGGATTACCTCAGTGATGCACTTGCTGAAGGTGAGCGCATTGAAATTCGTGGCTTTGGCAGTTTTTCCATGCATGTGCGCCCGGCTAAACAGGGGCGTAACCCCAAGACCGGCGAATCGGTCATGGTGCCGGAAAAGCGGGTTCCGCACTTCAAACCGGGTAAGGAACTGCGCGAGCAGGTCGATTATCCAGAGAATACATCCGGCAAAGCCTGATTGACCGTTCTGGGCGTGGATTCTGCGGTTGTCCTCGTCCTGGGGATAGTATCAGGCTTTGCTGCACTGCTGGGCTTCTGGCTGGGGCGTACCCAAAAAGCCCCCGCTGGCAAAGCCATCCCTCAGGTGTATATTCAGGGCCTGAATTACCTTCTGAGTGAACGTCAGGACGAAGCAGTAGAGGTTTTTCTCGAAGCCTTGCGCCAGCACCCGGAGAGTGTCGATATTCTCCTGGCCCTGGGCCGTCAGTTTCGCCGACGTGGCGAGTTGGAAAGGGCATTGCGGGTGCATCAGTACTTATTGGAACAGCCGGCCCTGGCTGAGGGGCTAAGGCAAAGTGTGCTGTTTGAAATTGCCCGCGATTATTTGAAAGCCGGAATTCTGGATCGGGCAGAAAGCATTCTCAAGGAATTGCTTGAAAGTCAGCCCGCGCATACCGAAGGGCTTGCCACGCTGGCAGAACTCTATGAACTGGGTAGTGAGTGGGCTTCCTCTATCGCCATTCGCAAGCGTTTGCTCCAATCAGGAATGTCCGAACAGCAAACGGTAATTGCCTTGTTGTACGGTGAGCTGGCTGAAGAATCGCTGCGCAGTGAGGATCACTCTCAGGCACAAAAGTATCTGAATGCTGCGCGCCGGGAGATTCCCGACAATCCGCGTGCCCTGATGATTGCCGGGCGTCTGGCCTTTGACAAAAAAGATTGGCAGGGTGCCCTCAAATACTGGGATAAATTGCTGACACTACCCACTGATTCGGCGATTTTACTGGTGCTGGAGCCCTTTCTGCAGGTTTTGCGGCACTTGGGGGGGCAGCAGCAGGATCATCTGCAGCGTTTGCAGGCTCACTGTCGTTCGCCGCTGGCCATAAAACGCCTGGCAGAAGCTTTGCAGAAAATAGAGGGACTGGCATCTGCCAGCAGTTTTTTGCGCAATATTCTGATCAAAAAACCTGATCTTCGGGTATTTCAGCTGTTGTTAAGCATGGACCCGAAAGCCCCGGAAGCGGAGCTGATCGAAAAAATGGCTCTGGCCGTGCGTCAGTGGCAATTGGAACCTGAACTGTTTCATTGTCAGTCTTGTGGTTATCAAAGTACGCAGTATTACTGGCGCTGCCCCAGTTGTCGCCAGTGGGGTGTCTTTTCAGGGGAGGAAAAGCTGTGAAATCACCACTTATTGTCGCACTGGATTACGCAGATATGGCAGCAGCACTGGCCATGGCTGAACTTTTGGATCCCCGACAATGCCGGGTCAAAGTGGGCAAGGAACTCTTTACGGCATCCGGACCCAAAGTGGTTGAACAACTTCAGAGCCGGGGTTTTGAGGTCTTTCTGGATCTCAAATTTCATGACATCCCGCAGACGGTCGCCAAAGCCTGTCAGGTTGCCGCCCGCTTGGGAGTGTGGATGCTCAATGTGCATGCCAGTGGGGGTAAGGCGATGCTGGAGGCCGCACGGGAGGCTGTTGATGGTGTGACGGTTTCCGGGCATCAGCCGCTGCTGATTGCGGTGACGGTATTAACCAGTCTGGATGCCGATGCCCTGACGCAGCTGGGTGTGCATGACCCCGTTGAGCTACAGGTAGAAAGGTTAGCCGCGCTCAGTGCAGAGGCTGGTCTGGATGGACTGGTCTGTTCTGCGCAGGAGACTTCCCGGCTCAAACAATTGCATCCGGAGTTTTGTCTGGTGACCCCGGGTATCCGGCCCGCCCAGCATGGCGCCGATGACCAGAAGCGGACCATGACGCCTGGAGCGGCTCTGGCGTCAGGTTCAGACTATCTGGTTGTCGGTCGTCCCATCACTGCGGCACCCAATCCGGCAGAAGCCTTGTCTGCCATGTTGGCTGCTTGTATAAGCTAAGATGTTTCCATTTTATGAAATCAGACTAATATGCCCTGAATGGGGATGGCTATTGATGGAGAAAAAGGCCCAGTGACAGCAGATGAAGTAGTGGATCTATACAAAAACGATGGTGCCTTGCTGCAAGGCCATTTTTTACTGTCTTCCGGATTGCATAGCGATACCTACTTGCAGTCAGCAAGGGTGTTGCAGCATCCAGAACATGCCGCTCGCCTCTGTGCCGCGATGGTTGCCGGTATTCCAGAAGCAGTCAGGAAGCAGATCCGTTGTGTCGTGGGACCAGCCATGGGTGCCGTATTGGTTTCCTATGAATGTGCCAGAGCGCTGGGGGTACGCAGTCTTTTTACCGAACGTGAAAATGGCCAGATGGTCCTGCGCCGGGGCTTTGCTTTATCTCCAGGTGAAGGGGTATTGGTCGTTGAAGATATTACCACGACAGGTGGATCGACCCGTGAATGCATTGCTGCGGTAGAAGCAGCAGGTGGCAAGGTACTGGTTAGTTCTGCAATTATTGATCGTAGCGCTGGCTTCCAGGATTTTGATGATATTCCGTTTTATCCACTCCTGCTTTTGCCGGTGCGGACCTGGTCCGCTGAAGATTGTCCGCTCTGCGCGGCGGGGGGTGTCCCGGTGAAACCGGGCAGTCGGGGGCTGCGCTGAACTTGAGGGGCGGCGGGCTTGTGTTTATGATGGGTGTTTAGGCTTAGACAAAATGAAAAACAAGGATCAGTTCATGCAAATTTCCACACCGGAGGCTGCGCCTCTGGAACGCCACATTCATGTGACCATTCCTGCCAGTGAGGTAGAAAGTGGTGTCACGCAACGTTTACGTAACAAGGCCCGCTCAGCGCGTTTTCCGGGATTCCGTCCGGGCAAGGCACCATTGGCTATTGTTGAACGCCATTATGGTTCAGATGCCCTCATGGAAACCTTTGACCAGCTGATTAATGAGCGCTATTCCCAGGCCGTACGTGAACAATCCCTGCGTCCCGTAGGGCGTCCCGAAGTGCAGGTTGAAAAAGGCGGGCGCGGAGAAGACTTTGTGTTCACGGCGGTTGTTGAGGTCTATCCTGAATTCGAACCCCAAATTCCCACTGCCACGGTGATTCGCAAAAGTGCCGTTGTTACGGAAAGTGATGTAGATGCCACTATTGACATTATGCGCCAGCAGCGCCGTTTTTATGTTAAAACCGAGCGTGCGGCACAAAATGAAGACCGGGTTACGGTAGATTTCCAGGGACTTATGGATGGCGAACCCATGCCCGGCGGCGATGTGGTGGATTATCAGGTAGTCCTGGGCGCCGGACGGCTGCTCCCTGACATTGAACAGGGCCTCATCGGGCTTTCTGCCGGTGAAGAAAAAAACGTTTCTGTACAGTTTCCTGCGGATTATCATGTGGCCGAACTGGCGGGAAAAAATGCCGAATTTCATCTCCAGGTCAAGGAAGTGGCTGAAGCACAGTTGCCCGAATTAAACACTGAATTTGCTCTGGCGCTGGGTATCGAAGACGGCGATGTTGCTGTCTTGCGTCAGGAGGTCAAGGAGAATCTGGAACGCGAAGCCCAAAGGCTGAGTCATGCCCAGGTGAAATCGCAACTGCTGGATCTGGTGGTCGAAAGTAATCAGCCAGACCTGCCCAAACAAATGCTGGCCCATGAACTGGAACAATTGCAGAAAGACCCCAATGCCAGTACTGCTGGAGACCTGGAAAATATCTCCAGGCGTCGGGTAGTGCTGGGTCTGGTCCTCAGTGAAGTGGTGCGTCGGGAAAAGCTGCAGGCCAGTTCTGCCGAGGTGACGCAAGTCATTCGCGACATGGCCGAGCAATATGAGGATCCCGACCAGTTTGTGGCCTGGTATCGCAGCAAACCGGAGCAGCTGGAACAGGCCGAGGCCATGGTGCTGGAGGATAAAGTGGTGGCATGGCTTCTGGAGCGTGTTAAAGTGACCGAAGAGTCGGTGAACTTTAATCAGTTGATTGGCCGTTCTC
>NZ_JBYCKP010000325.1:0-4718 GCF_057473445.1 Acidithiobacillus sp. TH-A36
CGTAAATCCGTAACCTGGACCTGACCTGCAGGTGCGGGTTTGCGCTTGCTGAGGGCGATGGCAGCAATGCCTCCGGCGACAATCAGGATGGCGACTACTATGGTGGCTGTTTCGGCGAGAAAAGTGAGGTAGTGACTGAAGAAGTTTTCCATGCAGCGACTATATACCAGATGCATCCAGGTCCAAAGTGCTTCACGCAGGTTGGCTGTGGCTTCTGGTTGAAGCTCAGGGCTTGGGGGCGTTATCATCTGCAATCTTCCTGAAAATGGATTCCGTAGATGATTCATGTGAAGTTTTTTGCCAGTGTGCGTGAGCGTGTCGGGTTGGCCGAAATGCAGCTGGCCTGTCCGCCTGGTGGTTTTACGGTAGAAGAAGTGCTGACCATGGTCGAGGGGCAGGCCGGGACGGAATTGCATGACGCCCATCTGCTGGCTTCTCTGAATCAGCAGCATGTTCCCTTTACGGCGTCGGTTAAAGATGAAGATGAGGTGGCTTTTTTCCCTCCGGTAACCGGAGGTTGATGGATGATCGTTAGCGTTCAGAAAGAAGATTTTGATGCGTCAACCGCCTGTGCCGAAATGGCTAGGGTAAGCGGAGCCGGGGCATTGGTGACTTTTGTGGGTACGGTGCGGGATTACAGCGACGCCAGCGACATTTTATCCATGGAAATTGAGCATTATCCGGGTATGACGGAAAAGGAGCTGGAACGCGTCAGTATGCAGGCCGCAAAAGCTTACGATATTTTCGACAGCCTCATTATTCATCGTTACGGTTTGTTGCAGCCTCAGGATAATATTGTTCTGGTGGCGGTCTGGTCCCGGCACCGGGCTGCGGCTTTTGATGCCTGTCGTTTTTTAATAGATGTTCTCAAGACCTCTGCGCCTTTCTGGAAAAAAGAAATCACCCCGCAAGGATCCCGCTGGGTCACAGATTGCCCGGGTTGTCGGGCCGGGAGTCGGGAGGGGCACAGTCATTCAGTACCTTCAGCCTATCCGGATCAACGGCTTCACTCCAGTTAAAACCTGCCCAACGGCAGATTGAGGAAACGGTTTATGCCAAGTTTTGATGTGGTTTCTGAAGTGGATATGCAGGAAGTAGATAACGCCCTGCATACTACGCAAAAAGAAATTTCCACCCGCTACGATTTCAAGGGCAGTAAGGCATCTATTGACCGAAAAGACAAAGAAATCATTTTGCTGGCCGAAGATGAATACAAACTGGGCCAGATGATTGATTTATTTTCAGCCCGGCTGGTAAAGCGCGGCGTGGATCTGAAGGCTCTGGATGTCGGGAAAACAGCCGCTGCAGCGGGAGGCATGGAACGTCAGGTGCTTACCTTGAAAGTCGGGCTGGAAACTGAAGTGTCCAAGCGCATGATCAAACATCTCAAGGATGGTAAATTCAAGGCTCAGGGCAGTATTCAGGGCGACCAGCTGCGGGTGTCGGGTAAAAGCCGCGACGAACTGCAGGCCGCCATTGCTGCCTTGCGTTCTGAAGATTTTGGCTTACCCCTGCAATTCAATAATTTCCGCGATTAATCGAAAGGTTCTGGGGCGAGGCAATGACAAAACAGACGGCGCTGTATGACTGGCATCTGGCGCAAGGGGCGCGCATGGTGGATTTTGCAGGATGGCAAATGCCCCTGCAATATGCCTCGCAGCTCGCCGAACATAAGGCAGTACGTGAAGCGGTGGGTTTTTTTGATGTTTCCCACATGCGCCCTTTGGATATTGAAGGCAAGGATGCCCGCAGCCTGCTCCGTCATGCCCTGGCCAATGACGTGGCCAAGCTGGATGCCCACCCGGGTAAAGCTCTGTACAGCACCATGTTGCAGATGGATGGCGGCATTATTGATGATCTGATTGTGTATTATCGGGGAGGCGATACTTATCGGATAGTCCTGAATGCTTCGGGTGCAGAGGCAGATACCGCCCATTTTCAAAAGCTCATCGACCAGCATGCCTGGCAAGTGACGCTAAGCAAACGCTCTGATCTGGGTATTGTTGCTGTTCAAGGACCGAAGGCACGGGTGCGGGTGGCCGATTTGCTGCAAATACCCGCCCTGGAGTCACTGAAGCCTTTTACTGCGCTGGAACAGGATGGATTTTTTATTGGCCGGACCGGCTATACCGGCGAAGATGGCGTAGAAATCATAGCGGCAAATACCCTTTTGCCGGAATTGGCCGGGCGTTTGCTGACAGCAGGGATTGCCCCAGCAGGACTGGCTGCCCGGGACAGCCTGCGCCTGGAAGCTGGCCTGGACTTATACGGTCAGGATATGGATACCTCGGTTTCTCCCTATGCCAGCAATCTGGGCTGGACCGTGGATTTGCGCGATTCCGATCGCGATTTTATGGGCCGAAACGCACTCGAAGCGGAACTGGCCCGGGGCGAAGGGCCACGTCTGATTGGTATCGCCCTGCCTGCCGGTATTCCCCGGCACGGCTATGTGCTGGAAGATGCTGCAGGGACGCCTTGCGGTGTGGTCACCAGCGGTATTTTTTCTCCGAGTCTGCAATGTGGTATAGCCCTGGCCAGGGTCGATATTCCGGTAGCGGCAGGAAGCATTTTGCAATTAGTCATTCGCGGTGCCCGCAAACCGGCCATGGTGGTCAAGCCGCCGTTCTGGCGTCAGGGCGCCGCTACTTTTTCCTTTACCGAGGAGTGTTGAAGGCATGAGCAAAATTCCGCAATCATTACGTTATAGTGACACCCACGAATGGGCCGAGGATCTGGGTAATGGACGTTACCGGATTGGAATTACCGATCATGCCCAGGCGCTGCTGGGTGATCTGGTGTATGCCGAAGTTCCCGAAGTCGGAAAAGACCTGCAAGCCGGGACGGTTTGTGGTGTTCTGGAGTCGGTAAAGGCGGCGGCGGATTTGTATGCGCCCATTACGGGTAAGGTTCTGGAGCGTAATGAAGCACTGAGTGACAGTCCGCAACTGCTCAACGAAGATCCCTATGGAACAGGCTGGATAATGGTCGTGGCTGCTGAATCCGCTGCGTTTGCAGAACTGATGGATGCAACGGCTTACGCCAAAATTGCGGAGGCATAGGCCGAATGCCCTATATTCCCCATGATGCGGAGGAAACGGCAGCGATGTTGGCCGCCGTTGGCGTGAATAGTCTGGATGCGCTTTTCGATGAAATTCCGTCCGGTCTGCAGGTTCATGACATGGTGCTGCCGGAAGGCTTGTCCGAAATGGCCCTGGGCCGGGAGATTGAAGGCCGGGCCCGGGCGAATGCGCCATTATTGTGCTTTGCTGGCGGAGGTGCCTATGCGCATCATATTCCCGCGATTGTCTGGGAAATTGCCGCTCGGGGCGAATTTTACTCTGCTTACACGCCTTATCAGCCGGAAGCCAGTCAGGGTACCTTGCAGGTACTTTATGAGTACCAGAGTTTCATTACTCGCCTGACTGGCCTGGAAGTCAGTAATGCGTCCTTGTACGACGGCGCCTCCGGTTTGGCAGAAGCCTGTCTGATGGCTCTGCGTATTCAAGGGAGCGAAAAAAGCATCCTGGTGCCGGAGAATCTTCTGCCCGGCTGGCGCAGCGTGCTGGATACGGTGCTAGGCATGCAGAATATCCTTCTGCAAGTAGTGCCTTATGATCCCATCAGCGGCACGTTGCAGATTCCCGGCGATGCGAGCGATGCAGCGGCTTTGATTGTTCCCCAGATTAACGCCTTTGGCATGCTGGAGCCGGTGGACAAGCTGACAGACTGGGCACATGCCCAGGGATTGTTAACCATTGCAGTAGTCAATCCGCTGGCCTTGGCCGTGTTGAAGGCTCCCGGCGACTGGGGCGGGAAGGGCGCTGATATGGCTGTGGGTGAGGGCCAGCCCATGGGGATTCCGCTGACTGGAGGGGGGCCCTATTTTGGATTTCTTGCCTGCCGCAAAGCCCATGTCCGGCAATTGCCGGGTCGTCTGGTCGCCAAAACCGTCGATGCCCAGGGTCGTACAGGATATTGTCTGACGCTGCAGGCTCGTGAACAGCATATCCGGCGGGGTAAGGCTACCAGTAATATCTGCACCAATCAGGGCTTGATGGTCACTGCTGCCACCATTCATATGGCGACACTTGGAAGCCATGGTCTTCAGGAAACCGCCAGCCTCTGCCATACCCGCGCCCGGCAATTACGCGAGCTGTTGGCCGCACTGCCGGGGGTGAGTTTCCCCTATGCGGGTGCTTTTTTCCATGAATGGGTCGTGCGCCTGCCGCTGCCCGCCACGGTGGTTCGCGATGCTCTGCTGGGCCATGGGCTGCTCGCGGGTATTCCTTTGCGTGAATGGGAAATGGGTGAACCGGGGGATTTGCTGGTGTGTACGACGGAATTACTGGAAGAAGCCGACCTGTTGACTTATCGGGATGCGCTGAAAAGCCTTCTGGAGGCCCAATGAATCCAGCTGTGACAGAAACCCCGAATGACACAATTTTTGCCCATGATCACCATTTGCCAAGACAGAAATTACCCGCTGATATACCCGAAGATTTACTCCGCAAGACACCGCTGAATTTGCCCAATGCTTCCGAACTGGATGTTTTGCGCCATTATACCCGCTTGTCCCAGAAAAATTTTTCCATTGATACCCAGTTTTACCCACTGGGTTCCTGTACCATGAAATATAATCCGCGTATTGCCCATGCCATGGCTTCATTACCCGGTTTTGCCCGTCTGCATCCTGATACTCCGGCCCCCGCCATGCAGGG
>NZ_JBYCKP010000326.1:0-6196 GCF_057473445.1 Acidithiobacillus sp. TH-A36
CGTGGTATGGGCATCACCCCTTTGCTGATTGGCAACGGCATCATCGGTGCAGCAACTAATGCACCGCTGTCCCAGTCTCCAGCGCCTTGATGGCTGCAGCGGGAGTTTCATGACCGGCCAGCACCTTGTCCAACCCGGGCAGGTAATGGTTTATGGTTTCCACACCCAACAACAGGTAGGGACGCAACAAGGCCGTGGATAATACAGCTGCCGGTGCCTGCAAAATCGTCTTGAAATTGATTTCACCATCTTCCATATCCAGCTCGAAATTACCCAGAGACAGGCCATAGTTGGCACGGGTCACAAATTCGGCCACCGCCAACCGCTTGTTCGCCGTAATATCCAGATTCTGTGGACGCAAATAAAACAGGATGCGCTCACGATCTGCATGAACATGACAGAAAATATCCAGGGTGCCATTGGGTACCTGCAGTGCACAGGTCATGACCGGATAATCCGGAAGCATTTTGGCTTCCCAGTCCAGTTCTATAAACAGTTTTTCAACCACTTCCACATGATTCATTGTTGGGATCCTTGTTCAGAAAAAGCCTCGGCGAGGCGAAAAAAGGCAGCCTGATCCAGTGTTTCTGCACGACAGGACGGATCAATGTCCAAGCTCTGCAACTGCTCCGCACTGAAAATGCCGCGTAAATTATTGGCGATGGTCTTGCGGCGCTGCGCAAAACTGCTGGTGACAATCCGGGCAAAAGCCGGGCGCAGACCATCGGTCAGCAAAACCGGCTTACAGGGTAGCAAACGCATGAAGGCTGAATCCACCTTGGGCGCCGGAAAAAAATTCCCGGGACCCACCGTGAAGAGGGACTCCACTTCACACCAGGCCTGAATCATCACCGATAGTCGTCCATAGGTTTTGCTCCCGGGGGCCGCCACCATGCGTTCGACGACCTCCTTTTGCAACATGAAGTGCATGTCCTGAACCCGCTCTACCGACTCCAGAATATGAAAAATAATGGGGGTCGCGACGTTGTAGGGAAGATTACCCACCACCCGCAGCGACTTGTCGCTGTCACCCAGACGCGCAAAATCCACCTTCAGGGCATCGGCCTGCAGGATCGTCATTTGCCCGGGGGCCGCCAGCGCTTCAAGGCCGGGTATCATGTCCCGATCCAGCTCAATCACGGTCAGATGATCCAGAACCTGGAGCAGCTTTTGGGTCAACGCTCCAGGCCCCGGCCCGATTTCCAGCAGAACGTCCTGCCGATCCGGGCGAATGGCATCCATGATGCGCTCCACAATATAGGGTTGCACCAGAAAATTCTGTCCAAAACGTTTTTTGGCTGCCGGCAAGGCCCCCACTTGCATTCTCAACCTCGCTTCATGCTATATTTGGGTGACGCCTCTAGCAGGCGATGCGAAACGGAAAGTCCATGCACCTCGTGCTTCGTCTTGACGTCGGTGGTCGTCCCATGGCCTGGGAAACCTGGGAAGAAGCCGCCGCCCATTATGTCCGGGGTAATGTGGCCTGGACCCTCGGGAATCCTTTTTTCACTGCTCACGGTGGAGTATGCCGGCGCAGTGGCATCCATTCCCAGCTCGATATTCATCCGGTCATTGCCGTGCGCGGTCGGCATCTTGGCAAAATCAGGCCTCCCGCCCTGACTAATCAAACCCTGTTCCACCGCGATCATCATCTCTGCATGTACTGTGGCAAACATTATCCGGTGCGCGAATTGACCCGTGACCATATTATTCCCATTTCTCGCAAGGGCCGGGATATCTGGACGAATGTGGTGACCGCCTGCCGCAGTTGTAACAGCCGTAAGGACGATCGAACTCCGGACGAGGCGCACATGCCCTTGCTGGCGGTACCTTTTACGCCGACCTGGGCGGAATATCTGTTGCTCAGCAATCGCCGTATTCTCGCCGATCAGATGGAGTTCCTGCTGGCTCAAGTGCCCGAAGGGCGCAGCCGGATAGGCTGAGCGACTGTCGCTCTCGACCTGAACCAGCTTCTCCATCAGAGCAGGTTCATATGCCGGTTACGGACAATTTCTGTTGCAACATCAAGTGCATGGAGGAGACTTTCTCCTTGCGCCCGCCCCGTGCCCGCCACATCCAGGGCCGTGCCATGATCCACACTGGTGCGCACAACAGGTAAACCCAGGGTAATATTCACGGCCTCACCAAACGCATGATATTTCAGCACCGGCAACCCCTGATCATGATACATGGCCAGAACTGCGTCGGCGTCCTCCAGCAAGCGGGGCGTGAACAGGGTATCTGCCGGCCAGGGGCCAGAAACCCGCATACCCTCCTGTTGCAGAGCATGAATAACCGGGATAATGATGTCAGTTTCTTCGTGCCCCAGATGCCCACCCTCACCGGCGTGCGGGTTTAAACCCGCGATCATGATACGGGGCGCAGCCAGAGCAAAATCCTGAATCAGGGAAGCCTGCAGAATCCGCAGGGTCCGTTCCAGACCACCCTGGGTAATGGCGCTTGGCACTGCGGCCAAAGGCAGATGGGTGGTGGCCAGAGCAACCCGCAACCCGCGTCCGGCCAGGAGCATCACCACCTCGCTTTGCCCGCAGGATCCAGCGAGGTATTCGGTATGTCCCGTAAAGGAAATACCTGCGTCATTGATGATGCCCTTGTGCACAGGAGCAGTGACCATAGCGTCCGCCAGCCCCACGCGCAGCAAATCCAGGGCCTTGTCCAGACTGCGCAACACCGCCGGAGCATTGGCAGGATCCAGATGTCCCGGCCGGCAACTGTGCAGCAGGGGAATATCCAGCACGCACAAAACACCGGGCTCGGGCTCAGGCCACGGATCCCCTTCCTGCCAGGACTCCAGACGCACGGGCAACCCCAATATCGTCGCCCGGCTGCGCAGGCAATGCAGATCCCCCAGCAGAATGACGGCTGCAGGCAGGGGATGAGTAGCCAACTGCAGACAAATATCCGGACCAATTCCGGCAGGTTCGCCAACAGTCACCAACAAACGCGGCAATGTATTCATCACCCGGATTCCTCTGGCAGCATTTCAACGATGCCCTCTGGTCCTTCCACACGCTGAGGCAAGCACAATATCCGTGCCCGCAGCAAACGGTCACGAATATCCACGGTCAACACATCTCCCTGTTTTACTTCTGCTCCGGCCTTGGCAGTCCGACCATTGATCTGCACACAACCCGCATCACAGATTTCCTTGGCCAGACTGCGGCGCTTGATGAGGCGCGACATTTTCAGGAACAGATCCAGGCGCACTGAAGCAGAGCCTTTCAGCGCATCTGTCCAAGGATGTCAGTAAAGGCATCCTCCAGACGTGGTTCCTGCAAATGCAGATCGAGAATTTGCGCAGGCAACTGCTGCAACTGGGCGAGGACTGCACCCAGAGGATTGCGCTGAGCATCAATGCGGAATACCCGGATATTTTCACTGGCCCCAGTCAGCAAATCCTCCAGCGCTGGACCCAGTTCTCCCGGGTCATGATCAAAAGTCACTTTCAGGATTCGCCAGCTTGCCGCACTCAACAAGTTCTCTTTTCTGTCGAGGGCGACAATTTTTCCATGCTGCAGGATGGCAATCCGTTCGCACAACTCCTCAGCTTCTTCCAGATAATGGGTGGTCAAAATGACCGTTCGGCCTTCGGCATTGTAGCGCCGTATGAACTGCCAGAGTCCCTGGCGCAACTCCACATCCACGCCTGCAGTCGGTTCGTCCAGTACCACTACCGGTGGCCGATGTACCAGTGCCTGGGCAATCAGCACCCGCCGTTTCATGCCTCCAGATAAATTTCGCAGATTGGCATTGGCCTTGTCTGCCAGATCCAGTTCTGCCATGAGTTCATCAATCCAGTCATCATTATGGCGCAGGCCAAAATAACCGGATTGCATGCGCAAAAATTCACGCACGGTAAAAAAGGGATCATACGCCAGCTCCTGAGGAACTACTCCCAGCAATTGCCGGGTTCGACGAAAATCTCTTTCGACATCGAACCCGAAAATTTCTGCCACACCACTGGAGCGGCGGACCACGCCCGCAAGAATATTGATGAGAGATGACTTACCCGCACCATTAGGGCCCAGCAAACCGAAAAACTCACCGGCGTGAATATCCAGATCCACACCCGCCAGCGCCAGATGTCCGCTCTGATAGGCTTTACGTAAACCCTGAATGTGAATGGCCGGGCTATCAGTCATGGTCCAATGTGCAGCATGTCCTGTAAACGATAAAGCGCCACCAGTTCGCGCAAGGGCTGCGCCATCCCGCGAATTTGCAAGGTCATCCCTCTGGACGTCTGGACCTGGGTCCATTCCATGAGCAGGGCCAGGGTGGCACTGTCTCCGGCCTCAAGCTCATTCAGGGCAATCACCGTACAGCCCTGACTTTCCCTGCTCCAGTCAAAGCCTTTGAGCAAGCCATCCAGATACGCAACCCGCCAGTCGCCCAGCAGGAAAAGCTGGGACTGCCCATCGACTTCACGGCGCTGCCAGCTGGCTCCCAGACTCAAGCGGACTGCTTCCCGGAGCTTTTTTCAGTCGCATCTTTCTCGGTCATTTGCTGGAGCAAGGCGGGGATTCCTCGACTGGAAGCTATCTGCCCGAAACTCTGTCGATAATTCAGAACCATACTCACACCATCGATGTAGGTGTTATATATCCGCCAGGTATGATCGGTGTAGAGCAGGGCATAAATGACCGGAATATCCGGACCACCATCGGCTTGGCGAATAACCATGTTGACCTGGGCTACGGGCGGGTCCTGGGAAACCTGCTGGCTACCCGTGATTTTTACCGTCTGACCTTGATAATGATTCAGCGCATTACTGTAGGTACGCACCAGCAGATCCTTGAAAAGGACTACAAACTCTTTCTGCTGCGCAGGATTCATCTGCCGCCAGTATTGCGCCATGACATATTGGGACATGGTAGTGAAGTCCATATGCGGCAACACAATATCAGCTACCTGCTTTTTGACGACCGGAGTGATGGGTTTACCCTTGTTGGCACGCAGCACCTTCAACACATTATTGGTGAGTTCATGGACAACGGTGACGGCGCCCTGGGCGTTGGGGGCATCCGTAGCACTGGCCGGCACAGTCCAGGCGAAAATCAAACATAACAGCGCAATCCAGGTGATCTGACGCATCAAAATTTCTCCTTATTGACTTCCTGAAGACTTGCTACTTCCTGCAGCCTTGCTGAACACCATCTGACCAATCATCTGATCGATATTGACTGCACCCTGGGTCATGGTAATGGTCGCACCGGGCTTGAGGTTCTGCGGCATGCCACCCGGCTGAATGGCAATATACTGTTCTCCCAGCAGCCCCTGAGTATAAATCGAGGCTCCCGTATCAATCGGCAGCTTGATGGACGGTTCGATACGCATGGTCACATTGGCCATATAGGTTTTCGGATTCATACCAATATGGGTAACTTCACCAATAGTGACGCCACCAATTTTAACCGGGCTGCGAGTCTTGAGACTGCCGACATTGGTAAAATCGGCATGCAGCACATAACCACTATCATAGGCAAAGCCGGAAAGATTCCCTACCCGTAATGCCAGCACCACCAACGCTGCAATGCCCAGCAGTACGAATATGCCGACCCACCAATCTATTGCCCGAGTTTCCATGTGCTTCCTGCCCTCAGCTGAATAGCAAAGCTGTAAGAATAAAATCAAGACCCAATACGGTCAGCGAGGCTGTCACCACACTCAGCGTCGTGGCATTACCTACCCCTTCCGCCGTCGGCCGCGCCGTATATCCTTTCCAGGCGGCAATCCAGGTCACCACCACACCAAAACACAGTGCCTTGAACAAGCCCGTCAGTATATCTCCTGAAAAGGTCACGTTAGACTGCATCTGCGCCCAGAAAGTCCCACCATCCACACCCAATACCGGCACGGAAATCAGATATCCGCCAAAAATTCCGACCAGATCGAAAATCGCGCAGAGTATGGGCACCGAGATGATCCCCGCCCAGAGACGGGGAGCCACCACCCAGGCCAGGGGATTCACCGCCATCATTTCCATGGCACTCAACTGCTCGGTGGCTTTCATGGAGCTGATTTCTGCGGTCAATGCAGAGCCCGCACGCCCGGCAAATAACAAGGCGGTCAGCACCGGCCCCAGCTCGCGCAGCAACGACAGGGCAATCAGCGTTCCCAAAGCCGAAGTGGCCCCAAAGCGCACCAGCGCGTAATAACCCTGAAATCCCAGAACCAT
>NZ_JBYCKP010000327.1:0-1174 GCF_057473445.1 Acidithiobacillus sp. TH-A36
GTAATCCGATGAAATTGGAGATCAAGCGTTTCTACCGCACGGAGAATGGCCGGGATTTTGGCGGTATGACCGACCATGTCACCATTGGCAAAATTGACAATAACAAAGTGATATTGGTCGCTTTCGAATGCTGCAATGATACGATCTGCGATTTTGGCCGCACTCATTTCCGGCTGGAGATCATAGGTGGCTACCTGTGGAGATGGAATAATTTCTCGATCTTCTCCCGTAAAGGGCTCTTCGCGGCCACCATTGAAAAAATAGGTGACATGCGCATATTTTTCCGTTTCTGCGCAGTGGAATTGTTGCAGACCAGCGTCACTGATGACTTCCGCCAAGACTTTTGCCGGGATTTCCGGCGGGAACAGGACCGGAAAGGGGTAGTCGTCATTGTAAGAAGTCATGCAAAGGGCGGTTCTGGCCTGTTCTGAACTGCGATCAAAATGTTCAAATTCGGGCATAGCCACGGCGGCGCTCAGTTGCCGCATGCGGTCAGAGCGAAAGTTGAAAAAGAATACGGGTTCATCGGCGGCAATCCGGTTTTCCTGGGGCTTGCCGATGACGGTGGGTTGAATAAATTCATCTCCTTCCCCGCGTCGCCAGGCTTCCTGAACAGCCGATAGGGCGTTTGCTGACTGAAGTCCCTCACCTTTCAGCAAGGCGGCCCAGGCTTTTTGGGTGCGATCCCAATGACTGGCACGATCCATGGCGGTATAGCGGCCACAGACGCTGGCAATTTTGCCGCTGCCCAGTTCTTGCAGGCGCTTTTCCAGAATCTGGACGAAAACATCTGCACATTGCGGGGCGGTGTCCCGCCCATCCGTAATCATGTGGATAATCGGTTCTACACCTGCCTGTACCACCAGAGGGAGAATCTCCAGCAAATGGTCGATATGAGAATGCACGCCACCATCGGAGACCATCCCGACCAGATGCAGGCACCGGATATTTTGTAAAATATTTTGCCAATTCTGAATGCTGGAAAAGCTGCCATCAGCCAGACTGGCCGATATGCGCACCATGTCCTGAAGTAGTATGCGCCCAGAGCCCAGTGTCAAATGACCGACTTCCGAGTTCCCAAATTGTCCATCGGGCAGACCCACAGCCCGCCCGGATGCCTGCAGGGCGGTATGGGGATAACTGGCAAAATAATGATCCAGATGTGGCGTATGGG
>NZ_JBYCKP010000328.1:0-4139 GCF_057473445.1 Acidithiobacillus sp. TH-A36
GCGCCCAGCCTGCAGGAGCAGCGTGACCTCGCCTTTGTCTGGCGGGTCGGTAAATATGTGCGGTCCAACGCCATTGTCTACGGTCGTGAAGGCCAGACCGTGGGTATTGGCGCGGGGCAGATGAGTCGGGTCGATGCGGCGCGCTGCGGGGCCGCCAAGGCACTGGATCTGGGTTTTGATTTGCACGGCGCGGCGCTGGCTTCCGATGCCTTTTTCCCGTTTCGGGACGGAGTCGATGCGGCGGCTGCTGCCGGGGTAAAAGCCATTATTCAGCCCGGTGGCTCCATTCGCGATGAAGAAGTCATCGCCAGCGCCAACGAGCACGGGATGGCCATGGTGTTTACCGGCGTCCGTCACTTTCGCCACGGTTAAGAGGGATATTTATGGGTGCGAAGGTTTTGGTTTTGGGGGGCGGCGGTCGTGAACATGCCATCGCCTGGAAGCTGGCCCAATCAGAACGGGTCGAGACCGTCTATTGCGCGCCCGGTAACCCTGGTACGGCCGGTGAAGAAAAGCTGTGCAACCTGAAACTGAATCCCAATAATCCTCAGGCGGTAGTGGCTGAGGCGCATGTTCTGGATATTCAACTGGTGGTGATTGGACCGGAAGCACCACTGGTGGCGGGGGTGGGAGATGCTCTGCGCCGCGCCGGAATTCCGGTTTTTGGGCCGGATCAGGCGGGTGCCATGCTGGAGGGGAGCAAGGCCCATGCCAAGGCTTTCATGATGCGCCACGGACTGCCGACCGCCCGTTATGAGCGTTTTACCGACACTGCCCATGCTCTGGAATACCTGCATGGGCATCCGCTGCCGGTGGTGGTCAAGGCCGATGGCCTGGCTGCCGGCAAAGGCGTGGTGGTAGCCAGTACCTTGCTGCAAGCAGAAAGCGCAGCACGGCAGTTTCTGCAGTGGGGCCCCATCATCATTGAAGAGTTTCTGGAAGGTGAGGAAGCCAGCTTTATCGCCATTATTGTCGATGGTCAGGTGCTGCCTCTGGCCGGTTCTCAGGATCATAAGCGGCTGCTGGATGATGACCAGGGGCCCAATACCGGTGGGATGGGTGCCTACTCCCCTGCCCCGGTGCTGGACACGGCCATGAGCGAGCGGGTGCTGCGGGAAATCATGCGCCCTGCAGCGCAGGGTCTGATGGCCGACGGCACGCCGTATTGCGGCTTTTTGTATGCCGGCCTGATGATTGGCCGGGATGGGCCGAAGTTGCTGGAGTTCAATTGCCGCCTGGGCGATCCTGAAACCCAGCCGCTGATGATGCGCCTGCGCTCGGATCTTTATGCGGTCCTGCTGCTGGCTGCTCTGGGTGAGAGACTACCCGCTGAACTGGATTGGGACAGCCGCAGCGCCTTGTGCGTGGTGATGGCTGCAGAGGGATATCCTGAGCATCCGCGTACAGGGGATGCCATTGCCGGGCTGGGTGCGGCCGAAACGGATACCGTCAAGGTGTTTCATGCGGGTACCAAAACTGTGGATGGTCATGTGGCTACGGCCGGTGGGCGGGTGCTGGGTGTGACCGCGCTGGGCGACAGTCTCGCTATTGCCCAGCATCGTGCTTATTCGGTAGTCGCCAAAATCCACTGGTCCGGGGTGCAGTTCCGTCAGGATATTGGTCATTTGGGTTTACGCCGAGACTAGGCGGCGCTGAGACGTATGCCAGGGCATACTCCGCGTCGTCAGGAATTACGCCAGCTGGTGGCGCATCTGCGTCGGGGTGGTGTCATTGCCTATCCAACAGAAGGGGTCTGGGGGCTGGGTTGTGACCCTCGGCAACGGCGGGCGCTGCGCCGCATTCTCCATTTAAAAAAACGCCCACAACACAAGGGCGTTCTGCTCATTGCCGGTCACCGCTCCGAAACCGCTGACTTCTGGTCGGATCAGGGCATCAGTCCGGCACTGCTGGAACAATACTGGCCGGGGACCACCCTGGTGCTGCCCGCCCGTCAGCAGGTTCCGGTCTGGATTCGTGGGCGGCATCCCAGTGTGGCCATTCGGGTCAGCCATCATCCCGGTGTCCGTGCTCTGACCCGGGCTTTTGGCAGCGCCATTGTCTCAACCAGTGCCAATCGCGCTGGTCAGAAACCCGCCCGTGACTTGCGGACCATCCGCCGCTATTTTGGCAACCGTCTTCCGGTACTGCATGCCCGACTGGGCAGGCAGCGCCGCCCGAGCCGCATTGTCGATGCCCGTACTGGTCAGGTTTTAAGGCGTTAACCTTAAAACGGTAACAGATTCAGTTCACCCAATCCACGACCCGCAATCCGGGAACACGCTCAAACTCGCGCAGGTTATTGGTGACGACAATTAAACCCGTACTTCTGGCATGACCCGCAATCATCTGATCATAAGGCCCTATGGGCTGACCTGTGCGGGCCAATTCGGCGCGAAGCTGTCCCGTATGCCTGGCAGCCTCTATGCCATATCCAAGAACCTCCAGGCGAGCTGCAAATCCTTCTATTTCTGCCAAATTCCGTTCTGGAGACTGGGATTTTTCCGCACCGTAAATCAACTCCATCAGCGTGATGGTACTTATCGCCATTTGGCCCTGGTGCTGGTGAAACTGCTCCTGAATTTCTGGCGGTTTGCGCTTGATGGTAAAAATGCAGATATTGGTATCCAGCAGGTATTTAATCACAAGCCTTCCCGGTGCTGATCGTCGGGCTGCTCGCGGCTTTCCATAAAGTCAGCACTGACCCCTTCACCATTAAACCAGCTTTCCCAGGATTCACCTGCAGGTACCAGGATGCGCACACGACCCAAGGCGACGACATCCACGCGCTTCACATCATTGGGGAAAGCGATGGACTTGGGCAGTCGTACGGCCTGGCTGCGATTGATTTGAAAGACGGTTGCCTGTTCCATGATGGTAATCACTATTGTATATGGCGTTGGGATATCCTACCAAGCGCGGAGCCCGGTGGCAAGGATTCGCGAACCAATAGCCTGCGGCCACTTTCTGGCGAAACGGGCCTTCCGGTGGCATAATTCCCCGCCAGCGTAGGAGAGAAAACCATGCAGCAGCCTTCCACTCAAGCCGTCGAACAGTTTCTTCTCCAGCTTCAGGACCGCATTTGTACGGCTCTTGAAAAGGCGGATGGTCACGCCAGTTTTCGGGAGGATCTCTGGGAAAGGCCCGGTGGTGGTGGAGGGCGTACCCGGGTCATCAATGGAGGTGATCTGCTGGAAAAGGGGGGGGTCAACTTCTCCAAAGTGCATGGCGATAAACTGCCACCTTCGGCCACTGCCCATCGCCCTGAGCTGGCGGGTCAACCTTTCACGGCAGTGGGTGTTTCGCTGGTCCTGCACCCCCGCAATCCTTATGTGCCCATTGTCCACATGAACTACCGGTTTTTTGCGGCAGGTTCCGTGTGGTGGTTTGGCGGCGGAGCTGACCTCACCCCGAGTTACGGTTTTGTGGAAGACGCCCGGCACTTTCATCAAACCCTCAAGGCCGCCTGTGACCGGCATAGCCCCGATTTTTATCCCCGTTTCAAGACCTGGTGTGATGAATATTTCACCATCAAACATCGCCAGGAAATGCGGGGGGTCGGCGGCATTTTCTTTGATGACCTCAGCGGGGATGCCGATACTTTACAGGCGTTCTGGGAAGAGGTGGCCAACAGTTTTCTGGAGAGCTATCTGCCCATTGCCGAACGGCGCCGCAACACTCCTTTTGGTGAGCGCGAAAGGGATTTTCAGCTGATCCGTCGGGGTCGCTATGTGGAATTCAATCTGGTGTACGACCGGGGCACCCTGTTCGGCCTGCAATCCGGCGGACGCACCGAGAGCATTCTCATATCCCTGCCCCCCCTCGCCGCCTGGCATTATGACTGGCAGGCACCGGCAGATAGCCCCGAGGCCCGCCTGAAGGAAGACTTCCTGACCCCCAGGGACTGGGCATGATTTATCCGCTGCTGCGGCCATTACTGTTTGGTCTGGAGGCGGAGCAGGCCCATCAACTCAGCATCGCGGCGCTGGAAACCCTGGGTCGCATGCCCCGCAGTCTGGAACGGGTATCTGAACATTTTGCGGTGGAGAACCCCGCGCTGCAGCAAAGCTTGTGGGGACTGAATTTTCGCAATCCCGTGGGGCTGGCGGCTGGTTATGACAAGGATGCCCGCGCTACGGCGG
>NZ_JBYCKP010000329.1:0-4887 GCF_057473445.1 Acidithiobacillus sp. TH-A36
CTTGCTCAATCACCATACCATCAAAAGCCGGTACGATATCTGCCGGGAGTTCCGCAGCGAACTGTGCATAATCAATATCATGGGTCATATGGGTGAAAATGGTTTGCTGAGCGGCAATACGACGGGTCCAATACAAGGCTTCCTCGACATTGAGATGCGTCGGATGAGCTTCGTAGCGCAGGCAATCCAGAATCAGTAATTTCAGATTCCTGAGCAGAGCCAGGCTTTCGTCAGGAATCGATTTAAGATCAGTCAGATAGGCTACATCTCCGAAACGGAAGCCAAGGATGCACAATTTACCGTGCATGACAGGAATGGGCGTCACCTTGAGATTGCCGAAAGTCTTTTCAGTATGGAAGCGTTCCATGGATAAAGAAGGTTTTGCCCAGGCCGCGTCGGGTGGCAAAAAACAGTAACGAAAACGACTTTCCAGCTCGCTGGCCGTACGTTCATCCGCATAACAGGGGATGACGATTTTCTGGGCAAAATTAAAGGCGCGCAGGTCGTCAATGCCGTTGATGTGATCCGCATGAAAATGGGTATAGAGCACGGCAGTCAGTCGTTGGACCTGGCCATCCAGCATTTGCTGGCGCAGATCCGGTCCCGTATCCACCAACAACACCGTATCCTCGTGTTCTACCAGAATACTGGCACGACGACGCCGGTTGCGCGGGTCCGTACTTCGACATACCGGACAGTCGCAGGCGATCACCGGGGTGCCAGCACTGGACCCTGTTCCCAGAAAAGTGATTTTCATGCGGCCACCGTCCGGGTAAAAAGATGATGAAAGTTCTCGGTTGTCTGTCGTGCCAGATCTGCAAACGACTCCGCTCGCAACTCAGCCAAAAATTGGGCGACATGACGAACATAAGCCGGTTCATTGCGTTTACCGCGCAGAGGCGTTGGTGCCAGATAAGGCGAATCCGTCTCTACCAGCAGACGATCTGCAGGCAATTTCCGGGCAACAGCCTGTAAGTCCAGAGACTTTTTAAAGGTCACTATCCCGGAAAGGGAAACATAAAATCCCATATCCAGAACAGCACGGGCAAATTCCCAGTTTTCCGTAAAACAGTGGATGACCCCCCCGGAAGCGCGGGCATCTTCGCTCCGCAGTAATCCCAGGGTATCTGCTGCGGCTTCACGGGTATGGACAATAACGGGTTTCCCCGTCGCCTTGGAGGCGGCAATATGCCGGGCAAAGCGTTCCTGCTGCCAGCGCAAATCACCCTCACTGCGAAAATAGTCCAGCCCGGTCTCACCCACAGCGACAACTTTTTCCATCGACAAAGCGGCGAGCAGGTTTTCCATGCTCGGCGTTTCAGCTTCCGGCTCATTGGGATGCACCCCGGCAGCGGCCCATATACCCGTATTTTCAGCCGCCAGAGCCTGTACGCGCGACCAATGTTTTTGCACAACGGCGGCAATCAGGATTTCCTGCACCCCGGCAGCCTGGGCACGTTCGAGAATGGCTGACCGATCTTCTGCAAAATCTTCAAAATCGAGATGGCAATGGGAGTCTACCAGCATTGTTACACCTATTCAGGGTTCTCAGTGTTTTCTGACCGGGTCAGTCTACCAAAATCAGGGCTGCATTTCCCGTTATGGTAAGAACAACAACGGCGCGGGCCAAAGTCGCGGCAAAGCCTCCCGGCTCTCTGCCGTTGTTGGGCTTAAACAATAGCCGACGTTTTCAGACTCTGTCGCTGACGGCTGGCTTCAAAAAGACAAATGCCCGTAGCGACGGACACATTGAGACTTTCAATGGCTCCGGCCATGGGTATGTGCGCCAGATAATCGCAGTGTTCACGCGTCAGGCGGCGCAAGCCCTTTTGTTCCCCACCCATGACCATCACCAGCGGCATGTTCAAATCCAGATCATAAATGCTTTGCTGCGCATCCCCGGCCATGCCGACCAGCCAGAAACCCGCCTCCTGCAAGGCCGCAAGAGCACGGGACAGGTTGGTCACCGTACAGACCGACAGTCGTGAAGCCGAGCCAGCTGCAGCCTTGCGAACGGTGGCATTTACCGGGCAGGCATTGTCCTTGGGAAGGATGACCGCACTGACTCCAGCCGCCTCAGCGCTGCGCAAGCAGGCACCGAGATTGTGTGGGTCCAACACACCATCCAGCACCAGCAGAAAACCCTGACCATTCAGATCAGCGAGAATATCTGTAAAATCCGGCTCCGGATGTTGTAAAAGTACGCCGGCAATACCCTGATGCTTATCCGTATTGAATTTGCGGACCAGAGCAGCATGACGCAACTCATGAACGGGTAAATTCAGAGCCCGGGCCTTTTCCAGAAGAGGTACGATTCTCTCGTCCGTGTGCCGCTCCGTAGCTACCCAGATTTCCTCTAACTCACCGGCATCCAGAGCAGCATGCACCGCATGAATCCCATAAAGTTGTTCCTTAGGCAAAAGTCACTCCGTCTTTATTCCCGACAAAATATCCGGCCGACGTTCAGAGGGAGGGATAGTTGCGAGCCCGATACGCGCAAAAGCTGCCGACTCGGTTTCTGCCGGCAACACATCCCAACCCGGTATATCCCGACAACAAGCCACCCAGTCGGCGGGACCGGAATGGGCAATTTGCGCAAAACCCCAGGCGGTTTTTTCGACCTGATAAAACTTGACTGGAATGCCTTCGCTACTGATGGCCTCCCGACGTCCGGGTTCATAAGAGACGAAAAGCGCACATGAACCCAGAAGCAGATCCCAGCTTTCGGGCGGCAAAACGCCCTCCCTGAGAAACTCCAACCTGGGTACGGGCCAGACGTTGCGGCGCAGAGGACCCGTTCGCTCCAGACGCCAGCCTGAAGCTCTGGCCCAGCTGAGCACTTCGGCTTCAAATGCCAACCAGTCGTCACGTCCGCAAACTGGCACGCGCTACTCAGAAACTGTCGAAAATGTCATCGACAATATTGTCTGCCACCGCGAATCCGGCACCCAGCCCCAATCCGGTCATGACATTTCCCAAAAAGCCGCTACCCATGCCCGGCTGTCCCTGCATGGGCGCATTCCATGGTCGTTGCTGCATATTGGGGTTCATACCCTGCTGGTTCATGCCCTGCATTTGCATTTCCATCTGCTGAATACGCTGAGCCATCTGCTGCATCATCATGCCGACATTCTGCTGTTGTTGCTGAAGACTCATGGCCAGGCTCCGCAGTTCCATGTTGATTTCCCGGGCGGTGATGTTATCCGGAGCCAGGCTGTTCACCCGCCCGGCAACCTGCTGCAGAGCCTGCAGATTATTCTGGGTTTGTTGCTGCAATTGATTGTACTGTTGATCCAGCATTGTGTAGTCCATGATACGCTCCTGCTTCACGAGAAAACCTGATCATTAGATGGTCAAAATGAGTATATGTTCCTGCCGCATGTATTGCCGACACAAGCGAAAATTCATTCCTGGAGTCTTATGCGGCGCTCCCAGGCTCGCCACACACCGCGCGCCAGCAGTACCAGAATAGGGCCGATAATCAACCCGATCAAGCCAAAGGCTTCGGCTCCACCGAGGATGCTGAAAAATACCAGAAAAAACGGCGCCTGCGTCTGAGATCCGGTCAGTAACGGTCGAACAACCAGATCAGCCACCGTGATCACGAAAAACCCCCAACCCAGCACGGCCAGTCCGGCTATCCAATGGCCGGTAAAAGCCAGCCAGATGGTGGCAGCACCCACTACGGCAGTGGCCCCAAACGGTAAAGGTGAAATGAGCGCAGTAGCCACCAGCCACAGGGGCCAAAGTGCCAAACCCGCCAGAGCATAGGCAATACCGATAAACATGCCTTCAATGACTCCAACCCCAATCAGGCCAATCAATACGGAACGTGCCGCATCCCGGCAGGCCGCCAAAAAACGGTCACCCCGATCCCGTCCCCAAAGCTGGGTGGTTCCCAGTCGCAGGGCTTCGGTAATCCGCTCACCATGCAAGGCCAGCGCGAATACCGTCAGGGCTGCGAAAAAGGTGTGCAGGGTAAATATCCAGAGTTGACTGAGAGAATCCGTAATAATGCTGGCATGAGCACTGATAAATGAAGACAAATAGGCTCCATTCAGAGTACTCAGATGATAGCGCAGCCAATGCCCGATATAGGGAATCTGCATCACTTCAGGGGGAACCATCACCAGTGAATCTCCGGACTGCCAGCGGGCAATCAGCAAGGCCACCTTGGGCAAAATGGTATCCACAATAATGACCGAAGGAATAATGATGATGGCCACCCAGGCGATGGCATGCACCAATGATCCCAACCAGCGCGGCAAATGAAAAGCCCGCTCCAGACGCAGTTGCCAGGGCCAGCCCACCGTGGTCAATACTGCCCCCATCAACAAAGGTCCAGCGAATGGACTCAGGGTATAGGCAGCTCCGGCATAAATCAGCAGCAGCAAGCCCAGGCCCCAAAGCGCGTAGCGAGAATTTTCCTGTTCTTTAGGCACCGGCTTCCTCGGGGCAGCTACTGCGAATAGTGAATCAGTGGAAGTGAATGCCCGCTCTGGCCCAGACCGGCTCTACCCCGTCGGGCAGAGGGAGCAATTGACCAATGGCCGCATGACCGACATCCGGCCCATGAAAATCAGACCCCAGGGAACCCAGCATGTTAAGCTCTTTGGCAAGACGTCCCAAATGCTCACGATCACCAGCAGCCTGACTGCCGGAACACACTTCGAGACCCGCACCACCGGCCTCACGGAAAGCCGTCAACAAATTGCGCAAGCGGGTAGCACTGAGCTTGTAACGACCGGGATGAGCAACAATGGCAGAACCGCCCGCACTGTTGATCCACCGCACGGCTTCAGTCATGGGAATCCAGTCGCTCGGGACATAAGCCTTGCATCCACGCCCCAGATATTTGCCAAAAGCTTCACTGGCATCCGCACAATG
>NZ_JBYCKP010000330.1:0-3985 GCF_057473445.1 Acidithiobacillus sp. TH-A36
AGACCGATGGTTTTTTTGCAGCAACCGGACAGGATGCCAAAGGCGACCCCCTGAGCCGTGTTGTCCCCTTTTAATTCGTGCAGTTCATCAAACAGGGCCACATCAAACCAGCCCCTACGCATTTTGCGTTTGATGTATTCGACGGGCGCATAGTTACCGTCTCCCACCGTAAAGCCGGTACGGTCCAAATAGGACCGCACTTTTTTGATGGCCGCAGGCTTCAGTAATTGCGCCAGGGCTGGGTGAATATCGCCATTGGATAAGTCACGAAGAATATGGCGGACCGTCTGCCCGTCATGGGTCATCAACTTTTGGATGGTGACTTTGCCCAATCCGGGTAGCGCAGAAAGCGCCGTGGACAAGGTTTCTTCGGGAGACTTCTGATGCAGGCGGGTGGCCTTCCAGAGGGCAGCACCGCAGCCTTGGGTGACCTTGTACGGATCGGAGGGATAAAGGACATGCTGACAGGTTCGCCTTTTGCTGAGCCAAGCCTCGTCTGCATGACAAAAAGATTGCGCAGGGCCAGCTTCTCCGTCCGCATTCCCGGAATAGAGCGTCATGTCCCCGATGCTGCTTTCTTTGTCTTTGTCCTCTTTGGGTGCCGGCATCATCACAGCACCCCCACAATCGGGGCAGTAATGATGGGTGTGATACCATCCGCCGTTCCCTTTTTTCCGGTGGATGAGGGTCGCAGTCTCTATCCGGTAAGACATCCGCAATCGAACCCGACCGATAATCCAGAACTCTGGGATTTTGGGCGGGCCGGGGTTTTTCTGATAGGCCTTTTCGAGGACTTCAATAGCTCCTGCATGATTGATTTTATGCACGACGACTTGGGGGAAGGTAATCTCCAATTCGCGTGCCCATTTGCCGACGAGGTGAGGTGGCACCACGACGATGACGCGTTGTGGTCTTTCTCCCATCATGGCAATAGTGGAGCCGCAGAGCGTTTTGCCCGTACCCATGTCCTGAGACAGAACGATGGTCTTGGCTTGCTCTTCGTAAAGATGCACGGATCCGGCCTCAATGACCTCCCGTTGTGCCGGGAAAGGTTGCCGCAACATCCCGATACTATCCAGACGGGCGGCTATATGGGCATGCTGAGGATCGCCGTGCTGATATTCCGGGTCGAGAAAGTTTTTGGCTTTCTCAAAGAGTTGACCCGAAAATCGGCCCATGAATTCGGTCATGGGCATTTCCTGGACATGAAAATCCATAAAAGGACTCCTTTCGTTAGGCAGCGATACGTTTGCTGCGTAAAAGAAACTGTACGGCAGAAGCCATATCGTCATCGCTGACATGGAGGGAAAACCCGCCCCATTGGGTGTTGCCAATGACAAAATCAATGGGGATGATGCGTTCCTGTCCGGAAGCCTTGGCACCGTTTTGTGCGCACAACTCATCAATGGCGGACACATCCCGAAGGATCTGGATGATGGGTTTTTTCCAGGCATCCAGAACCGGAACAGGAGACTGCCGCAGGGTGTTCCAGAGTAAATCTTCTGTATTATCCTGTTCGCCATACCAGAAAACGGTTTTTATTTCGGACAGCATTTTGTTTTCTGCGTCCTTTTCGTCCTTTTTGTCCTGCTCTTCGTTGTGGATCTGAAGATGCTGGTTGGGGATGATGAGGGTTTTGAGAATGCCATCAGAAAGGGTGCCTTTCTTCCCCATATAGCGTTGGGGACCGATGGAAAAAAACAGATTTTTCTCATATCGAATGGCGTCCCCTTTGTGAATGGAGGGCAGCGCATAGTCCATGGCACTGCGCCGACCAATAAGGCTGGCTACGGTGAAGTAACGTTTTCCGGAGAGCGTGGTGACGCCCAGGGCATCACAAAACAATTTTTCTCCAGAGATTTCCACTTGATCTAATGCCTGATTCATCATGAAATCCTTATTAACTGAAAATTGGAGAGGTCCCACGCCAGAATCTGCGTAATATGCTTACGAACACTGGTGGTGACCGTTTTTTTCTGGGTTTCTTCGGGTTCCGCGCCTTCCAATACTTCCATAACGGTTTGCACAGTGCCTCGGACCAGAAAGCGTCCCTGTTCATCTTCCAGGTGCCCATCCAATCCACCAGATGCCAACAGCGCAGGAATATGTCCATCGCGTAACTGCCGTACAGAACGCAATTTTTGAGAAAGAGCATTCTGTGTCTGGAGGAATTGTTGCACCTCCTTGTCAAACTGTGGATTTTTCGCCAGCACCATTTCGACGTATTCCTTGGTCAGATGGTTTATCCGGAAAGTATCCGGTGTCCGGCCATCGGGGATGAGGAAAGGGGTGGCTAAAGGTTCTTTGGGCAGGGCTGGCAGCTCGGCGTCTGGAGTCAGCAGGAGATTACGCAGATCAATGTCTGGGTCCAATGCTTTCCCGGCTTCGCTTTTTTTGCGATACCCAATCACCACGATTTGTTTGAATTTATCCGTATCCGCACGGTAGACCAGCGTCGTTCCTTTTTGCAGATAGTTGGAAAAAAACTCCGCCATACGCGGGGCATCCCGATAAAACAGATAGTCCGGGAGTACGGCGACGAGGACGCCGCCGGGTATTAAACGACTGGCATGGGCTTCCCAGAACAATTGTTCCAGGCGCAGCCGCTTGTCTTTGACTTTGACCCAATCATAAGGGGGGTTGAAGAAAAGCAGACTGGCCCAGCTTGATGAGGCGACCAAATACAAGGCGTCTCCATGCAAGACATTTTGCAGGATGGCAGCGGATTTTTTGAATCGCTCACCCGCTATTTCGACGCCGTATGTGGTGCATTCATCTTCTCCAAGATATTTTTGGAGGTCGGATGCGACAATACCCTCGCCGCAGCAGGGGTCAAAAAGAACAGCCTTATCGCCCTGGAGGGCTAAGGTATGGCAAATGCCTTGGGTTGTGGAATCATCGGTGCGGTAATAACCGCGCGCGATTTTATTGTGATTCTGGCGTTCGCCAGAGCTCAATGTAGAAAACATATTGGATTCTCCCATGGGAATGCGAGTCAGAATCCCGGTTGGCGTGCCGGGTCACGGTGCAAAACACAAAAACTCTGGGAGGTTTGAAACGTCATGCTTGAGCCAAACATCCTGCATGGGGAGCCGGATGTTTGGCTCAGGCATTACCTGAAAAGAGGAGGGCCGGGATCAAATTGATCCCGGGCAAATGGTAAAGAGAACGATTAGGCAGCGAGCATGCGCTGAACTTCTGTCTGGATACGCTGGGCATCCAGCGCCACATAGCGGTTGGGTGCATTCACGGGTAGTACCGTGAATTTACCGGTTCGGTCTGGAAGACGGGGTTGCAGGTAGCAAATAACGCCGTCCGCACGCTGGCTACTGATGGGTGAATGCGTAATAGTGACCAGGACACCTTTTTCGACGCCGTGGATGTGTAGGTAGACGTCACCCCCTACAGCGATGCCGCCTTCATTTTTTTTGACCCGGCAATCCAGGTCAGGGAACCCCTTGGCGACAGTACGCAGCAAGGCGGCTGACTTGTTCAGGAAATTCTTTTTGTTGCTGTAATCGTAGGCCAGTTGACCGAAATTTTCTGGGTACATAAATAGCTCCTAATAATAAGCAATGGATGGTGTTTAGGCGGCTTCTGCTTCTGATTCAGGAATCAAAAATCCGCCAGAACAGCCGTAGGCCCGGACATATCGGCTATTTAAACAGTCGAATTGGTAGGCCAGAGAATTAACTGCTTCGCCGAAGGTCATGTTGAGTTCTGGTATCTGCCGGGGTGTCATGGTGAACACCTCTGCTGGATTTTCAGGTTGTGGAATTCCATGGAGATTGCTGGGCAATCTCTGCCACAAATAAACCACTGATCGCTTCAGGAGATCTTCTGAATAGCCGCGATCGGAAAAAACATACATGGCAGACCCAAATAGCTCATTCCACGGAGATTCTTGGTACTCGTAGCTATCCGTCATGCCGTCAAAATTACCCGCTTTGAAAGCATTGATGATTTCATTTACTTGCGGGACAGT
>NZ_JBYCKP010000331.1:0-6764 GCF_057473445.1 Acidithiobacillus sp. TH-A36
GTCGTCGCCAAGGAAGAAGAGCGTTTGCGGGAAATTGAAGCGGCCCTGCAGCAACTGGAGGAACAGGCAGCACGACTGGAGTTGCTCTGAACATGGCAGATTCTGAGCCTCGCCAACCCCGTTACTACCCCCTCGAACTGCTATTTGGCAAGATTTTTTCGCCTTTCGAGCAGTTTTTGCGGCGAGCGACAGCAGGCGGAATTATTCTGATTGTCGCGACGCTGCTGACCCTGTTCCTCAGCAATTCCCCCTGGCATCAGTCCTATCACCTGTTTTGGGAAAATCATTTCGGCATCCATTGGGGTCACTGGATGCTCGACCAGAGTCTGCACCACTGGATCAATGACGGACTGATGGTCGTGTTCTTTTTTGTGGTCGGCCTCGAATTAAAACGTGAATTTCTGGTAGGAGAATTATCTTCCCTACGGGATGCAGCCCTGCCCATTATTGCCGCAGGGGGCGGGATGCTGGTTCCCGCACTGATCTACCACCAAATCAATCCCAGTGGTTCTGCCGCCGAAGGCTGGGGAATTCCCATGGCAACGGACATTGCCTTTGCCATTGGCATCCTCGTTTTGCTGGCCTGGCGGATCCCGCGTAACCTGATTGTTTTTCTGACCGCCCTGGCTATTGCCGATGATCTTGGCGCGGTGCTGGTCATTGCTATTTTTTACACCCCATCCTTGAATATTTCGGCATTGATCATCGCCGGCCTGATACTGCTGGGCTTGATTCTGCTTAATCAGAGTGGCGTTCGCAAAGTCCTGCCTTACCTGATTCTGGGGCTACCTTTCTGGTATTTTGTGATGCTCTCCGGCATTCATGCTACGGTCGCCGGCATTCTGCTCGCCTTCACCATACCGGCACGGGGACGGGTTCGTCCTGACCAACTGGCGGACACCCTCAGCGCCCGCAGTGAAAACCTGCGCGATACCATCATTCACAGCAAACGTCTTGATCCGCTGGTCAACGGCAAACTTGCGGGCATCATTCAAAGCATTGAACACAGTAGTGCCGAGGCCATTGCACCGCAGCAACATCTGGAACACAGTCTTCAGCCTTGGGTAACTTTTGCGGTGATTCCCATTTTTGCGCTGGCCAATGCCGGCATCAATTTCGCCCACGTCAGCAGCGAAATGCTGCTCAGCCGGGTTACGTTGGGTATTTTTCTGGGACTGGTGCTCGGCAAGTTTGTCGGCATTTCCCTGTCGAGCTGGCTGGCCATCAAAATCAAAATGGCCCGCATGCCCACTGGCGTGAGTTGGCCCCATCTTCTGGGTGCTGCCTGGCTGGCTGGAATCGGCTTCACCATGTCTTTATTTATCAGTGAGCTGGCCTTTAAAGATGCATTTATGATAGAGGAAGCCAAGCTCGGCATTTTGCTGGCTTCACTGACTGCCGCCTGCATAGGACTGGTCTGGCTATTTTGGGTGGGCAGTAAAAGCAAGGAGTTAGAATGATTCCTGAAGACCTCATAGATGTCGTCAAACAAGCGCTTCGCGAAGATATAGGGAGCGGTGATCTGACCGCTGCACTCATTCCCGAAGCGCAGACACTCCAGGCCCGCATCATCAGTCGTGAGCCAGGGATTCTCTGTGGACAGCCCTACGCCACGGCCACGTTTGCCGCACTTTCCTACCAGCTGAAGCTACACTGGGAGGTTGCTGAAGGGAGCGCCGTTGCCGCCGATCAGGTGCTGTGCCACCTCGAAGGCCCGGCCCGCGCCCTCCTCAGTGCCGAGCGTTGCGCCCTGAACTTTCTCCAGACCCTGTCAGGCACAGCAACGGCCGTGCATCATTTTGTAGAATTGCTGAAGGGCAGCAGGACCCGCCTGCTGGACACCCGCAAGACCATACCCGGCCTACGTCAGGCGCAAAAATATGCGGTACGTGTGGGTGGGGGGCACAATCATCGGCTGGGACTGTTTGATGGGATTCTCATCAAGGAAAATCACATTGCCGCCTGTGGCAGCATTACGGCGGCGCTGAGTGCTGCCAGGTCCCTTGCTCCGGCCCTGACCCGCACCGAAATTGAGGTGGAAAACCTGGAACAACTCGAAGAAGCCTTGGCGGCAGGGGCGGATATGATCCTGCTCGATAATTTCGGGCTGGAATCCCTGCGCCAGGCCGTGCAGAGAGTGGCCGGGAAAATTCCTCTGGAAGCTTCGGGGAATATGGGCATCCACAACATAGCCGCCGTCGCCGCTACCGGCGTCGATTTTATCTCCGTCGGCAGTCTTACCCGTAATTTACACAGCCTGGATTTATCCCTGCGCTATTTTTGAGCTCAGGCGCGGGCTTCTGCATCCAGGCTGCGCAGCGTCTCATCGGCGCCTGCGGCAGCGGTCAGGTCGGCAACATTTTCCTTGGTGAAAAACCCCTGAAAACCACCAAAACGCTGCACGTATTCAATAATCAGGGAAGAATGCTCCGAAGCGCTGGAAAAAATCTGTTTCAAGCCTTCCTGCTCCGAACCGATGACCTGCAACAGAAACTTCTGCCCGCAATTTCGCAAGGTGTCCACCACATAATCAATGTTGATCTGATCATGGGTATACCCATCCTGCACGCCCACGGCCAGATGGTGCAGGCGGGGGCCAAAATTACGCACAAAAGCTTCTGTGGGCGAAGGCTGACCAATCAGATGATTGCAAAAATAAGGATGATTGGCAGCGGTAAACACCTTGGCAGGACTATTCAACACGTTTTCATAGTGCACGCTTTTGGTGACATTGGTAGAAGAATTCTGGTCGGGAATATCGTAAGAACCCCAGTAGTAATAACTGGACAGGGTCAGATATTCGAGTATGGCGGCTTCCCGGTTCTGGCTGTATACCCGGGTTGCCAGATGATCGATAGGCAGCAGTAACTGCTCCAGACCCAGTTGTTCTCGTAACACTTTGGCTTGTTCAAAAGCCACCTGCATATCATCGCGGATGGAAGACAAACCCAGGGAATAAACGCGGATGTCATTATCAGGCCGTTCCCAGTAACCGACAATATTGTGGGTATAGGGAGAAGGTTTGACGATGGCCATGTTGCCCGGCAACTCCAGGTGCCGCACCTGTTCCTGATTAAAAAAACGGACTTCGCGGTTTTTTTGTACTGCAAGTACTTCATGGAGATTTTTGACCTGAAAGACTTCGCCCATGTAGCGCGAGTTGGGACGCTTGGCCCCCACCGGATACACTTCGTTCAGGCTGCGGAAAATACCATGCAGATTGGGGTCTTTCACTTCACGAACCAACACATCGGGAGCATCCATATCAATGCGGAGAATGTGGGTGGAATGCTGATCGGTTTCGAGGGTGACCAGATAATTGTAAGGCGTCATCAAACACAATTCATGCACATAAGCGGCAGAATGTCCCGGCTCTACCGTAATCATCAGTGCATCAATGCGGCCAATATTTTCCGTAAGCCCCTGGCGATCGCGATCTTCCAACAGGCGCCCTAACCATTCTTCAAAAAAAGCCGAATTCTGCTTGTCACCCTGCCGCTGAAAATCTATTGATGCTTTCATCCATCACCCCAATTCGCCTTCACACGCTGGCTATCAGTCTAACGCGCTTAAGGCATTTTCCCAAACTGGACGTATCCGCTGGCAGCCGGTAATTGACAATATACCGTTTGGTCGGTATCTTCCAACGTCATGATGAACATGATTCAGCGCAAAACGCGCAATCCCGAACAGACCCGTAATGACCTGCTGGATGCTGCTTACCACGAAATTCTGGAATCCGGCTTTCAGGCCGCGAGTCTGGAGCGTATCCTCGCCAATACTTCCGTGAGCAAGGGGGCGCTTTATCATCATTTTGGTACCAAGCGCGATCTTGGCCTCGCGGTCATTGAAGAAGTGATCGGACCGCAACTGGAAGAGCGCTGGTTTACCATGCTTGCCCAGCATGATAATCCGATCAACGGGTTGTACAATCTCATTGCAGAAAAAATTGCCCAGGCGGATGAATCGGTCATTCGCTATGGCTGCCCCCTTAACAACCTGATTCAGGAAATGAGTCCCCTCGATGAATCATTTCGGCAAGGTTTGCAAAAAATCCTTGAACGCTGGGTAGAAGTGGTCGCCCAGGCACTCAAGGAAGGTCAATCCGCAGGACAGGTCCGTCCGGACGCGAGTCCCGAGGATATTGCCTTGTATATTGTCGCTTCCATTGAAGGCTGTGTCGGGCTGGGCAAAAATGCCCAATCCGTCGCCGCCTACCAACGCTGTCTCCGGCAACTACAAGTTTACATTAAATCTTTAGCTGTCTGACCCCGCAATAATTTCCCTTCCCTTTTTTCATACGCGAATAAGGAGGTAGAGTGATGCCTGAAATGCATTCCGAATGGCTACAACTGGAAAACGGTCCTCGTGCCTGGTACGCCCGCCCCGGTAGCAATGGCCAGTATCCCGGCGTCGTCATATTTATTGAAGCTTTTGGCGTAAACAGCCATTTTCAAGATGTGGCCGAACGATTTGCCAAAGCGGGATACTGTGCCATCGTCCCCGATTTATATCATGGTAAAACGTACGAATATGCCGACTTTGAAAATGCCATCGCGCACCTTAAAACCCTGAAAGATGATCTGGCCATGCAGGAAGCGGGGCTGGCCATAGCCGAACTGCAAAAACGTCCCGAAGTCATGAAGCACGCCATCGGCGCTGTCGGCTTTTGTATGGGTGGCCGCTTTGCGTTCATGGCCAATGCCGTACATGCGGATAAACTCGGCGCGTCCGTTGCCTTTTATGGCGGTGGTATTGCCCCGGATAAGGACCCGGCCGGACGCCAACCGCTCCTGCATCTGGTCGAACAGATGCGTGCTCCGCTGCTACTGCTTTATGGAGCCGAAGATCAATCCATCACTCCTGAGGAACATGGCCGCATTGCCGCAGCCCTCAGCACCGCCAAAAAGCGTTACACCCTGACACTGTTCCCCGGTGCCCCCCACGGTTTTTTTGCTGACCCGCGTGACAGCTATCGCCCCGAAGCTGCCGCCGAAGGCTGGCGTCTCACCCTGGATCATTTCAGTCAGCATCTTGGAGGGCAGGCATGAGTCACAAACTGTTCACGCCCTGGACAATGCGCAGCATCACGCTGCGCAACCGCATTGTCGTCGCACCCATGTGTCAGTACTCCACCCCGGATGGGATAGCCAGTGATTGGCATATGGTACATCTTGGCAGCCGTGCGGTGGGTGGCGCCGGACTGGTCATGGCCGAAGCCAGCGCTGTAAGTTCCGAGGGTCGCATTTCTCCGCGCGATCTGGGTATCTGGAATGACCCCCAAGCCGAAGCTCTGGCACCCATCGTCCGCTTCATGAAAAATCAGGGAGCCGTAGCTGCCATACAAATTGCCCATGCCGGACGCAAGGCCTCTACTCAGGCTCCCTTTGCCGGTGGCGCGCCCATCGCGCCTGATGCGGAACAGGGTTGGCAACCTTATGGCCCCAGCCCGCTGCCTTTCAGTCCGGCACACACGGTACCCGAGGCAATGACAGCTCAGGATATCGAAAAGGTCCGCAAGGACTTTGTGGCTGCTGCGCAAAGAGCGCTCCATGCCGGATTCGAAGTCCTCGAACTGCACATGGCCCATGGCTACCTCCTGCACAGCTTTCTTTCGCCCATCAGCAATCATCGTGATGATGCCTATGGTGGCAGCCTCGAAAACCGGATGCGCCTGCCTCTGGAAATCACCGATGCCGTGCGCGCGGTCTGGCCCGACCATCTGCCACTGTGGGTCCGAATTTCGGCCACGGACTGGGTACCCGGTGGCTGGGATCTGGAACAATCCGTCGCTCTTGCCAAACAGTTGCAGGCAAGAGGTGTGGACGTCATTGACTGCAGCAGCGGCGGGATGACACCTGATGCCGTCATTCCGGCTGGCCCTGGATTTCAGACGCCCTTCGCGCAACAAATACGCGAACAAACCGGTTTACCCAGTGTTGCCGTCGGACTGATTACCGAGGCCATGCAGGCCGAACATATTCTGGTTACAGAGCAGGCCGATGGTATCGCCCTTGCCCGGGAATTACTCCGCAATCCTTACTGGCCCCTGCACGCCGCCCGTGAACTGGGGGTAGACTTGCCCTGGCCAGAACAATACGATCGGGCCAAATTACGCTAAAACGCCGCCGCTTATTTCTCTACAGGGAGAGATGAAGTGGGTTGCCGGGATGGGTTGCTATCCCGGTTTTTTCATTCTGGAGCCACAGACTGATGTCTTCCCCCCAAAAACCGCTGACACTCTGGCCCTTGGCTGCACTGGCCCTGTTGACCATAATCTGGGGATATAACTGGGTCGTCATGAAAGTCGCCATAAGCGACTGCCCACCCCTGCTGTTTGCCACTCTGCGCGTTTGGCTAAGTGTCATCGTCCTGATTCCCCTGATCATCTGGCTGAAAAGACCACTGCGGATGCCCTCAGCCCGCTATATCATCCCCTTCGGCCTGTTGCAAACCACCGGTTTTATTGGGCTTGCTCTCTGGGCGCTGGAATACGGCGGCGCCGGAAAAACGGCCATTCTGGTCTACATGATGCCGCTTTGGCTGATTGTGTTTGCCTGGCCTCTACTCGGCGAGAAATTGCACGGATTACAATGGCCCGCCGTGCTATTGGCCCTGTTGGGTCTGATTGCCATTCTGAAGCCCTGGAGTTTCGACGGCGAATGGACTGGCAGCGTGATTGCACTGATTTCAGGCATTTTGTGGGCCAGTTCCGCCCTCTGGCAAAAGCGTTATGCGCCCCCCGACATGGATTTATTCAACAG